>JBDTTD010000139.1:0-6768 GCA_039930805.1 Gemmatimonadales bacterium
GCGAGTTCGACCTCGACAAGCTGCTCCGGAATGTGGTGGACATGATGTTCGAGGTAATGAACGTGGACCGGGTGACCATCGTGCTCCGCAACGAGACCACGGGGGAGCTGGTGCCCTCGATGTCCCGGAGCCGGTTGGGCGACACCCAGGTGCAGCAGGTGCCCCGATCCATCGCCGAAAAGGTGGTGCAGGAGCGGGTGGCCGTGGTGTCGGACAACACCGCCACCGACAGCCGGTTCAAGGGCAAGTCGATCGTGATGCAGAGCGTGCGCAGCGCCATGTGCTCGCCGCTGATGGCGGCGGGCGACCGGGTGCTGGGGCTGCTCTACGTGGACAGCGTGACCGCTACCAACTCCTTCAGCGACGAGGACCTTCAGTTCCTGGTAGCATTCAGCGGCCTGGTCGCTATCGGCATCCGCAACAGCGCGTACGCCGACCAGGTGAAGCGCGAGGCGCAGGTCCGGATGAATTTCGAGCGCTACTTCGCCCCCAACATCGCCGCCGAGATTGCGCAGCAGGACACCGTGGTCCCCCTGGGCGGCGACCGGCGGCCGATCACGATTCTCTTCAGCGACATCCGCGGGTTCACCTCGATGGCCGAGTCGATGCGGCCCGATGCCATCGCGCAGCTGCTGACCGAGTACTTCAGCGAGATGGTCGAGATCATCTTCGAGCACGGCGGCACCCTCGACAAGTTCGTGGGCGACTCGGTCATGGCGCTCTGGGGCGCACCTATCGCGCACGCCGACGATCCGGACCGTGCGCTCCGGGCCGCGGTCGCCATGCAGCACGCGATCCGCAAGCTCAATGAGCGCTGGGTCAGCGCCGGCCGGCCGGAGATCGGCGTCGGAATCGGGATCAACTACGGAGACGTCTTCGCGGGCAACATCGGCAGCCACCGGCGGCTGGAGTACACCGTCATCGGCGATGCGGTGAACGTGGCCAACCGGCTCTGCTCCGCCGCCGGCCCCGGTGAGATTCTGGTGAGTGAGGCTTTATGCCAGGTGGTGAAGGAGCGAGCCGAGTATGAGTATCTGCCCGAGATGGCGCTCAGAGGAAGGACCCGGGCGGTGCAGGTCTACCGGGTCAAAGGGCTATGAGCTAACAGCCCCTGAGCTACTTCCCGAACCGATACTCCCTCCCCGCCTCGCCCAGCAGGTTCAGCACCAGCCGGATCGGCAGTCCCATCACGCTGAAGAAGTCTCCCTCGATCCGCTCGATCAGCGCCGCGCCGTACCCCTGGATGCCGTAGGCGCCGGCCTTGTCCATCGGCTCACCGGTAGCGACGTAGGCTTCCAGAAAGGCGTCGTCCAGCCGGCGGAACGTCACGTTGGTGACATCGGTCGCCTGGTGCACGACCTCCTTTGCCACCAGCGCCACCGACGTCACCACCTGATGGGTGCGGCCCTGGAGCCGCTTCAGCATACGGAGCGCGTCGGCGACATCGGCGGGCTTCTCCAGCACCGCGTCGCGCACGACCACCGTCGTGTCGGCGCCCAGCACCAGATCGCCCGGAACGCTGAGCGCCTTTTCCCGGGCCAGCCGCTCCACGTAATCCATCGGCGTCTCCAGCGCGCGCCGGATCTCGGGGATGTTCGACGGCACCACCCGGAGCGGGATGCCCAGCATCTCCAGCAGCTGCCGGCGGCGAGGGGAAGACGACGCGAGGGTCAGTGGAGCCTCGGTCATGGAGCGCGATCGAGAATGAGGGTCACCGGTCCGTCGTTGTGGATGGCCACCAGCATGTCGGCGCCGAACTCTCCGGCGGCCACGGTAATCCCGCGCCCGCGCAGCTGCTCGAGGAATCGCTGGTAGAGAGGAATGGCCACTTCCGGCCGGGCCGCGTCGATGAAGGATGGACGCCGGCCCTTGGCCGTGTCGCCATAAAGCGTGAACTGGGAGATGACCAGCAGGGCCCCGCCGACTTCATCGAGCCCCAGGTTCATCTTTCCCTCCGCATCGGTGAAGAGCCGCAGCCCAACCACCTTCTCGGCCATCCAATCTACTTGAGCCGCCGTGTCGCCGTGGGTGAAGCCGACCAGCAGACAGACCCCCGGGCCGATCTCCCCCACTACCCGTCCCTCGATGCTGACGGAGGCTCGGGAAACGCGCTGTAGTACTACCCGCACCATGGCTCCTGACAAGTTCGTTACACTTCAGGTCTACCGAGAGCTCCCAACAATACAGCTACTTTGCTTCCAGGTCAGCATGCCCAGCATCCAGGTCATCGCAGCACCCCACCGCCCCGATCCACGCTCATGGTCGGATACCCAGCTCACCGCCGCCTGGCTGGGTCATGCCACGGTGCTGCTCAACTTCCATGGCTCGTGGATTCTGACCGATCCTGCGCTGGAGCGGCGCATCGGACTGGGGCGCGGCTTGGCCAAGCTGGGACCGAGCAGGCTGGTAGAGCCGGCGCTCCGGCCCGCTGAGCTGCCCCCGCTCGATCTGGTGCTCCTGTCGCATGCCCACATGGATCACACCGACCTCGGAACCCTCCGGAGGCTCCAGGCTGATACTCCAGTCGTGGTGCAAACCGGCAACGCCGACCTGGTCCGGCGGTTCCGTCAGGTGACCGAGCTCGGCTGGGGCGAGAAAACCGAGGTCCACGGCATCAGCATCGAGTCCACCGAGTCGCGTCACTGGGGCGCCAGGATGATCACCGACACCCAGCGCGGCTACGGCGGCTACCTCCTTCAGAAGGAGGGGCGCACCGTGCTGTTTGCCGGAGACACGGCGTACACCGATGCCCTGACGCCGCTGGGACGACGGGGACGCATCGACCTCGCCATTCTGCCGATCGGCGCCTACGACCCCTGGATTGCCAACCATGCCTCACCGGAGCAGGCCTGGGCCATGTTCAGGGCTCTCGGCGCGGAATACGTGCTCCCGGTGCATCACTCCACCTTTCGCCTGAGTCGCGAGCCGGTGGACGAGCCGATCACCCGCTTTCTCGCCGCCGCGGGGCCCGAGCGCTGGCGCGTCGCCGCCGCCGAGATTGGAGCCACCGCGGCCATTCCTCTCTAGTCCGGCCCGGATGTCAGGTCGAGCGGATCGGCTGTTGACTTATGTGTTATAACAGCTATTATGAGGCATGTCCCAAAGCCTTCAAGCCGAGCTCAAGCAGGGAAAGCCGTTCCCCCGGGTATCGTCCGAGGCGCTGCTCAGCGTCCTTCGAACGGCCGCAGTACTGGAGCACCAGCTGACCGAGGTGCTCAAGCCCTATGGCATCACCCATACGCAGTACAACGTGCTGAGGATCCTGCGGGGAGCCGGCGCCGATGGGCTGTGTGGCCGCGACGTCGGTGAGCGCATGGTCTCCAGGGTGCCGGATGTCTCTCGCCTCCTCGACCGGATGGAAGAGACCGGGCTGATCAGCCGCGAGCGGGACCCTCAGGACCGGCGACACGTGACCGCCCGAATTACCCGGAAGGGGCTCACCCTGCTCGACCGGGCCACCCCAGAGCTCGAGGCGGTAGAGCGTGCGCGGGCAGGTCAGATTCCGACCGGCCGGCTCAAACAGCTTATCGAGGTGCTGAACGCCGTGCGCGGGAACCGGTGAGTTGTTTTCGGGTTATATGAGTTATAACAGCCATTGTTTAAACTATTACCCAGGAGATCGGAATATGTCATCACTGCCTGACGTCGTAGCATTGAGTAGCGGCCTGCTCATCGGGCGCCTGGTCTTGGGCCTCCTGATGGTCGGCCACGGGACCCAGAAGGCCTTCGGATGGCTTGGTGGCCACGGGCTCAACGGCACTGGTGGGTTCTTCGAGTCGCTGGGGTTCCGGCCCGGTCGCGGGTTCGCGGCTGCAGCCGCGCTCAGCGAGATCACCGGCGGCCTGTTGCTCGCGCTCGGCTTCCTGGGACCGGTAGGCCCCGCCCTGATCATTTCGGTCATGATTGTCGCGGCGGTCAGTGTCCACTGGAAGCACGGCATCTACGCGAGCACCGGCGGCATCGAGGTTCCACTGCTGTATGCCACCATGGCCCTCACTGTTGCGCTCGCCGGCCCGGGCCTCTATTCGCTGGACGCGGCCCTGGGTCTCACCCCGCTGTGGTCGCCCCGGCTGGTATTGGCCGTGATCGCGCTTGGCGTCGGGGGCAGCGTGGTGAATCTTGGGCTGCGCCGGACGGCGCCCCAGGCCGCTGTCGTCTGAGAACCGGGGACAGGAACCCAGAGGATATCGAGCTCGCCGACCAGGTCGGGCTCGATGTCTTCGGGTTTGACCCGCATCGCAGTGCAGGGAATGTCATAGCCGCTGTTGCTCCGATGCCTCGGAAGTGCGCTGTCCCCGCGGACCCTTGCCCTGCTGTTCCGCTTATTCGCGACCAATCGATTGGCCTTCCTCTTGCGATCCCGACCGGCACCGTTGGCCCACCCCTCGAGGATCGCATGGCTGCCCTTCTGCGCCCGCTTGTTCTGGCCCTGTTCCTCGTCCCATCCCCAGCGCGAGCCCAGGCTCCGGTGATCACACCGGCCGGAGACCCGTCGGTGCGGAGCGACACGCTCTACCGGCTGGCGGTGGACCCGGCCAGGTACCCGGACGAGTCCGTCGTCCTCCTGCTGGATGACGGCGTCGTGCGCTACGAGGCGGATGGAACCGGCAGGATGACGTACCGCCAGGTGACCCAGATCCTGTCGCCCGATGCGGTCGAAGACTTCGCCGAGCAGCAATTCTCCTACGCGCCGGGGCATCAACGGCTGACGGTCAACTGGATCCGGGTGGTCCGTCCGGACGGCTCCGTAGTGAGCGATGCGCCAACCCAGGTCCAGGACTCCGACGTGCCGGCCACGATGGGAGATCCGGTATACACCGACACGAAAGTGCGGCGATACTCGCTGAGCGGAGTGGCGCCCGGGACCATCGTGGACTGGAGCTACACGACCGAGGAGCTGAGGCCCTTTCTCCCGGGAGACTTTTCCACCAGCTGGAGCGTTCACACCGGTCGCTTTACTCGCCGCTCGCGCTATGTGCTCGACCTTCCGGCGGGAATGAAGCCGCACATGATCGAGCGCAATCTGAGTTTTGCGCGGCGCGAGTCGGTGGCGCACGGCCGCCGGGTCTACGCCTGGGCGGCGCAGGACGTACCGCGGGTGAAAGGCGAAGAGTTCATGGCAGACTCGAATGGAGTCTTCATGAGCATCGGGCTCTCCTCCCCGATAGAGTGGGAGACGATCGGCCGCTGGTACGCAAATCTGGCCCGGGACCGCTATGCGCTGGACAGTGCAGTGCGCGCGAAGCTTCCCGCACTCCTGGCCGGTGCGCGCTCCCCGGACGACACACTACGCGCGGTGCAGCGGTGGGTAGCCCAGGACGTGCGCTACGTCTCGATCGCGCTCGGGCTGGGGGGCTATCAGCCTCGCACACCGGCCCAGGTGGTTGCCACCGGCTACGGCGACTGCAAGGACAAGGCGACGCTGTTCATCGCGGCCGTCAGCGCTCTCGGATTTCGCGCCTATCCGGTGCTGTTGAACAGCAGTGGAGATGTAGAGCGGGCACTGCCGTCGATCGCCCAGTTCGACCATGCCATCGCGGTGGTGGAACGGTCGGGCAAGCGGGTTTATGTGGACCTTACCGCCGATCTGGCCCCCTTTGGTGAGATCCCTCCTTCCGTCCATGGGCAGTTCGCGCTGGTAGTTTACCCGGACGGCACCTCTGAACAGGTTACCCTGCCCGAGGCGGCGCCGGCGGACAACCTGCACCAGACCCGGATCGTCGGCACCCTCACATCCACCGGGTACCTGACCGCCACCTATGAGGAGCGCGGCCTCGGCACGCGGCAATACAGTCTGCGCAATCTTTTCCTCGGTCCGGTCGATTCCACCCGGCGGGCCGACTTTGCCCGGTCCATTGCGTCCAAGCTCTACCCGGGCGCGGAGGCGGACAGCTTGCAGATCTTCGACGGGCGGGACCTGACAGCCGACCCCCGGGTAGCGCTCCGCATCGTCAACGGCCTGGCCGCTCGCCGGACGGGCACCGGCAGCACGGTCATCCTCACTCTGCCATTCTCCAGCATGCGCGGTATGGCCGATGCGGCAACGGCTCTCGAGGCGAAGGGACCGCGCCGCTTTCCCATCGACGCCGCCAAGATCATCGGCCCGATGGTTGGTGAGACCAGCCTCACCCTCACGCTCCCGCAGGGCTGGAGAGTTCACCTGCCGCCTCCGGTGACCGTCACGGGGAAGTGGGGGAGCTACAGCGCCCGGTACTCCCAGGAACAGGCCACCCTGCGGGTGCACCGGCGGCTCGAGGGCGCCCGGGGTGTTTACCCTCCGGAGGCGGTGGCCGACCTGGCCGCCTGGCTTCGCGCTATCGGGCAGGATGACGTCCCCTACCTCGTGCTCGAGACCGGCAGCATCCCGTAGGCTTCACCGCCATTGTCGCAAAACACAAAGCCCCGGTCGATTTGACCGGGGCCTCGAGTAAGTAGCCAAGTACGCTGGGGTGGGGCGGCGTTATCAGTTCGCCGGCTACTCCACCGTCACCGACTTGGCCAGATTCCGCGGCTGATCGACATTGCAGCCTCGACTCACCGCGACGTAGTACGAGAGCAGCTGAAGCGGGATGCTCGTCAGGACAGGCGTGAGCAGGTCCAGCGTCTCCGGGATGGTGAACGTTGCGTCGGCCAACCGCTCGATCTCCGTGTCCCCCTCATTGATCAGTGCAAGTACCTTGCCACCCCGCGCCTTCACCTCTTCGATATTCGATACGATCTTCGAGTGCACCGCGTCCCGGGGCGCGATGAACACCACCGGCATGTTCT
>JBDTTD010000140.1:0-6743 GCA_039930805.1 Gemmatimonadales bacterium
CGGAGTAGGGGCCTGGCCGGCTCGGCAGGCTCGGCCGGGTGACGATTTCAAAGGCCGGCTCGAGGACGGGCCGTCCGTTCACGACTCGTCCCCATATCAGCAAGGAAGGTTGCGCTGATGCAGCGAGCACCGCATTCGGGTGAGCCTGCCGGAAGTCCATCACCCCTCGGTAGGTATAGTCACTGATCCATGGGTTCTGGAAACAGTAGCTCATGATGTCGGGCGAAGCTGCCGGCTTGAGGGTGGTAGTCGCCACATCCACCCCGACGGTACCGATGCTTCCATCAGGATGAGGGTAGAGTGCATCGAGATCCGGAGGGCTGCCGCAGGGTGAATGCCTCCGACCCCAGATATGGCCCAGCTCGTGGGCGACTACGCGGCCCGCATCGTCGGTGTTATCCCACCCTAACGCGGTGGTCGCGGATGGGAGTCCCGGGAATGCAATGCCCACGATCCCATCGCTTCGCCCGTATGAGAGTCCCGCGATGCCGAAGTAGATGCGGTTTGCCCCATCTGGATCCGCCACGCGCAGTGCGTCGAGATCGCCCAGAACCTGATCCCATCCGCCCCCATCGGCCTGCAGGGGCTGACTGGCGGTGAACACGCCGGCCCGGACATCCACATCCACCGCGTTCAAGGGGTGCATCCTGCGGGCCAGAGCCACGAGCCGGCCGGGATCGGAGACGTTGCCCGCAGCGCTTGACCCCTGTTGAACGGAGACGAAACGGATTCTGGCAGTCGGCACACTGCGAACGTCCGGGGCCTTCGTGCTCCCGTTGTCGCCTTCGTTGCTTTCGGGGATCACCCCACCCGGGTCTACCGTCGCTTCGATCGAGAGCCCCGACCGAATCAGCGCGGCCTCCACCGGGAGGTTCCACGAGCTTCCCAGCGTGCCTTCCTGAACTGTCCTTGGCGTGGAGCTGCCCGGGGCACTGATGGTTCGCTCGACGACCGGTGAAGATCCGTTCCTGAGCCGCACCCGCACGGTCGGCTTTACGGTGTTGGCTTCATTCGCGACCACGAACACCCGGAGAAATCCTGCCCGGCCACTCACCAGCGGGACGCTGGAGGTGAGCGTCTGCGTGCTCTGGGTCAAATACAAGTCCTGGATCCGCAGATTGAGGGTCGGCGGGGTGGGAGGCGTGTAGCTCACGGTCACGGTAGGGTTCGCGCCGGCTGCCACTGGCACCGTGGAACTGCTGACGCTGGCCGTGTAGGTGGTGGCTCCGGCCGTAACGTTGCCGGCACTCACTGCATAGGTCCCCGGTGCCAGGTTGGGGATCGTGCTGGTTGCGGTCACCGGCCGGGAGAAGCTGTTCGGTCCGGCCACCGTGACAGCCGCGTTCGTGCCCGCTGGCAGACCGTTGATCGTGATTCGAAGCGAGCCGGTGGTGGCGGCACACGTCACCGCAAAGGAAACCTGAGCCGTTTCACCCGGCTGGACTGCCACCCCGAGTGGATTGCTGCCGGTGACCCCGCAGTTAGGCGCCAGTCCCTGGAGCTCGACCGTGTGCTGAACGGCCGTCACATTGGACAGGGTAACGGTGGCACTGGTGCCGATCGGCTGACCCGGACCCCCGTCGACTGAAATCAGGTAGCCGTTGGCATCCTGGGAGGGCCCGGTGGTAACTGTCGCGATGTGGAGGTTGCCGGTGAATGTGCCTGGTGCCGCACACGAAACGGCGAAGGCCACCTGAGCCGTGCCACCGACAGTGACCGACACCGCTCGCGGGTTCTCACCTGAGATCTGACAGTTGCCCGCCAAACCAGTCAGTCCGATGCTGTGCGGGCCCGCCGTAATGCCCGTGAGACTGCTGGCGGCGTTCAGACCGATGGCTCCCCGGTCGGTGCCGTCCAGCAGTAAGGAGAAGCCGTCCGGGTCGGTGCCCGCGCCGCTGGTCGTGGTCGCCACCTGGATCGAGCCCGTGCCGGACGAGCAGATGACCTCGAAGGAGAGGCCGGCCGTGGATCCCGACACGCTGACCGACTGCGGGTTCTGCCCCACGACCCCGCAGTTCCCGGCGATTCCCGACAGCGTCACCGTATGCGGCCCATCGGCTATGCCCTCAACCGTGAGCGTCGCGTTCAAGCCGATCGGCTGTGCCGCCTGACCATCGATCGAGATGCCGTAGCCGTCAGGATCCAGCTGGCCACCACCAGCGGCGCTGGTGGTGGTCACGATCTGGATCGAGCCCGCCGCCGATGCGCAGGTGATCATGAAGGCGCTGGTAGCCGTTGCGCCTGGCGTCACGCTCACGGTTTGCGGGTTCGGTCCCGCGACCGCGCAGTTCCCGGCGATGCCGGACAGCTCGACCGTGTGCTCCCCCGCCGCGATCTGGTCGACAGTCAAGGTGGTGTTCAAGCCGATCGCCTGACCCGGCTGCCCGTCGATCGAGACGCTGTAGCCGTCGGGATCGGTCTCCACCCCTTCGGTAACGGTGCTGATGGTCAACGGGGGCAGAACGACATCCGTGCCGCCATCGCCGCCGCACGCCAGGCCGGCAAGGGGCACCGCCCAGAGGATCAGGTGCTTGAGGTGCAGACGAGCTCCATCAAACATCGGGCGGCCTCCAATACCGGCGGCATCGTCCTGGGACGATGGGGCATGCGAGCTGAGCGACACGGTAACCGTTGGTTGGCCGGGCGGGGGGGAAGCCCGGGCTGGAGTGAAGAGCACTGAGTATAAGTACCCGGGTCCCCGTCCGGCACCCTCCTCGGCGCCGCCCCTGGTTTAGCTTCATGTATGCCTCTCCTGGAGCTCTTCCGGGGTCAGATGGCCGACCTCGCCCTCCCACCCGGCCGCGCTATCGTGGCCGTGTCCGGAGGCCCCGATTCGGTGGCCTTGCTGGACTTGCTGGTCCGGAGCCGGGACGTGCATGGCCTCGAGCTCGTAGTGGCCCACCTGGACCACGGCATCCATTCGGAGAGCTCGAGGGTGGCAGAGCAGGTGGGTGCCCTGGCGGAGTTGTACCAGCTCCAGGTCCACATCGGACGGCTCGCGTTAGGCCCGGCCGCGGGAGAAACTGAGGCCCGCGCCGAGCGATATGCCTGGCTCGAGACTCTTCGGGCCCGGCTGGGCGCGGGCGTGATCTTTACCGCCCACCACGCCGACGATCAGGTTGAAACCGTGCTCATGAGAGTGCTGGGTGGTTCCGGTCCGGCCGGCTTGGCCGGCATGGCCTCAGTTCGCGGCGAGGTGGTCCGGCCGCTCCTCTCGGTTCCCCGGACCGACCTCCTGCGGCACTTGGAGGAGACCGGGCTTCAGTCCTGGCAGGATCCGGCCAACTCAGACCCACGCCACCTGCGCTCGTGGCTTCGTCACCAGGTGCTTCCGATGCTTCGTCACCGGCTCCCGGACGTGGACTCGAAGCTGCAGCGAATCTCCAGTCAGGCCGGACGCGACCGAGCCGCCTGGGACTCGGTGCTGGATGCCTTGCCGGACCTCGATTTCGCAGCCGAAAGCGATGCGATTTCCGTTGCTGCCACATCCCTCGGCGGCTATGATTCACCCCTGGCGCAGGCGGTCATTCTGGCCGCGGCCAGGCGAGCGGGTTGCCAGCTGGGCCCCTCCCGTGTGGGCCGGGTGCTCACCCTGGTGAAAAGCGGTGAGAGCGGCTCGAGAGTGCCACTGGGTGCGGGGTGGACCGCGGAGCTGGCCTTCGGCCGCTTGCGGATCGGGCGCAACGGTCCGCCCTCGAAGCGGTCGGCCTGGGTCCTGGAGGGGCAGAGCGGGCAAGGCAGCTGGGGCGGCTGGAGCCTTCGCTGGGCGGCGGACACTGTTCCCGCTCGCCAGGATCGGACCGGCATGAGCGCCTGGTTCACCCTGGATCCGCTGACGGTCCGCGGCTGGTCGCCGGGTGAGAAGCTCCGGCCTCTGGGAGGCTCCGGACGGCGGCTGGTGGTACGCTGCTTTCAGGAGGTACGGGTGCCACGAAGCCGGCGGGTGTCGTGGCCGGTGTTGGCGCAAGATCAGGAGATCATCTGGATCCCGGGTGTCTGCCGTTCCGATGCCCTCGTGCCGGCCCGTGGAACGGAGGCGCTGCGCGTCGATGCTGAGCACCCCTGACGTCCTGCGCCGGACTGGAGGTCGGCCGGTCAAGTCGATCGTATTCGACGAGCAGACGATCGCGGCGAAGGTTCAGACGCTCGCCGACGAGATCACCCGGGCCTATCCTGACGGTGAGCTGCTGGTCCTCGGCCTGCTCAAGGGCAGCTTCATCTTTCTCAGTGACCTGGTCCGCAAGATCCAGCGGCCCATCCAGGTCGATTTCCTCGTGGCCAGCTCGTATGGCGACGGCAAGGTATCGAGCGGCACGGTTCGCCTGGTTTACGACCCTGAGACCCGGCTCGAAGGCAAACATATCCTCCTCGTCGAGGATATTATTGATACTGGCAAGACGTTGCAGCGCCTGATGGTGCTGCTGGCCGCGCGGCAGCCGCGGAGTCTGGCGATCTGCGCGCTTCTCGACAAGCAACTGGCGTCCGAGCCGCGTCCGGAGCTCCGTTTTGTGGGGTTCCGGGCGCCACCGGCTTTTCTGGTCGGCTATGGGCTCGACCACGCCGAGAACTTTCGTCACCTCCCGTTCATTGCGGACCTGGAATAATGGCAGACCGAAATCCGACTCGATCCCCTCGCACCAACTGGGGAAACTTCAGCAAGAACTTGGCTCTCTGGCTCGTGGTAGGGCTGCTGGCTCTCGCTCTGTTCCAGATGATGAGCCGGCAGCGCAGCCCGACGCAGGAATTCTCCTACACCGAGTTCAGCAAGCAGCTCGATCAGGGCAATGTGGCCCGGGTCGAAGTGTTCGACGGCAAGCGGCTCGAGGGAGACTTCCGCAACCCGGTGACCCAGGAAGGCCGGGGCGCCCGGAGCTTCCAGGTGCTGCTGCCGGTGGCCAACAGCGAGGTGTTCCTCAAGCGTCTCGAAGATGCCAACGTGCCCATCCTGGCCAAGGAGCCGAAGGGCGGCATCACCGCCATCATCATCGCGGCACTTCCCTGGATCGTGATCCTGGGCCTGTGGTTCTTCCTCCTGCGCCAGCTCCAGGCCGGCGGTAGCCGCGCCTTTGCCTTCGGGAAGTCCAAGGCCAAGCTCCTGGCCGGCGACACTCCCAAGGTCACCTTCGCCGACGTGGCCGGAGCCGACGAAGCCAAGGTGGAGCTTCAGGAGATCATCGAGTTCCTGAAGGACCCCCAGAAGTTCACCCGGCTCGGCGGCCGCCTCCCTAAGGGCGCGTTGCTGATCGGCCCGCCGGGAACCGGAAAGACGCTCCTGGCCAAGGCCGTTGCGGGCGAGGCGGGACGTCCCTTCTTCTCGATGTCGGGATCCGACTTCGTGGAGATGTTCGTGGGCGTGGGAGCCAGCCGGGTGCGCGATCTGTTCGAGCAGGGCAAGTCGCACGCGCCGTGCATCATCTTCATCGACGAGATCGACGCCGTGGGACGGCATCGCGGTGCCGGGCTGGGCGGCGGACATGACGAGCGGGAGCAGACCCTGAACCAGTTGCTGGTCGAGATGGACGGCTTCGAGTCCAACGACGGCGTCATTCTGGTGGCGGCCACCAACCGGCCGGACGTACTCGATCCAGCCTTGCTTCGGCCGGGCCGATTCGACCGCACCATCGTGGTCGATGCGCCGGACGTGCGCGGAAGGGAAGGCATCCTCCGGGTGCATACCCGCAAGATCCCGCTCGCCGCTGACGTTCGGCTCGACGTGATCGCCAAGGGAACGCCGGGGATGGCCGGGGCGGATCTGGCCAATCTGGTCAACGAGGCGGCGGTGCTCGCGGCCCGACGCAACAAGACCCTGGTGGAGATGTCGGACTTCGAGGACGCCAAGGACAAGGTCATGCTTGGTGTCGAGCGCCGGAGCCTGGTGCTCACCGAAGAAGAGCGCACCCTGACTGCGTATCACGAGGCGGGTCACGCCATCGTGGCCATCAAGATCCCGGGCAGTGATCCGATCCATAAGGTCACGATCGTGCCGCGGGGACGGGCGCTGGGCCTCACCGCCTCGTTGCCTGAAGTCGACCGGCACAACTACAGCAAGGACTGGCTCATCGGTAGCCTGGCCATGTTCTTCGGCGGACGGGTGGCGGAGGAGCTCGTCTTCGGCCCGGATAAAATCACCACCGGGGCGGGGAACGACATCGAGCGCGCAACCGGGCTGGCCAGAAGGATGGTCACCCAATTTGGCATGAGCGAGCTCATCGGGCCGCTCGCCGTAGGCGATAAGGAGCAGGAAATCTTCCTCGGCCGCGAGTTTGCCCAGCGGCGGGAGATCTCCGAGCGTACCGCCCAGATGGTGGATGGCGAGGTCAAGCGTCTGATCGACGAGGCCTACGCCCGTGCCAGCAGTATTCTGGGCGCCAACCGTGAGCTGCTCGATCGGATCGCCCAGGCGCTACTCGATCGAGAGACCATTGACCGCGAGGACCTGGACCGCCTGGCGAAGAACCAGCCGCTTCCGCCCCGGACCTTGCCCCCGGTGGAGCCCAGCTCTGCACCGACCGGGCAGGCGGCCAAGCCGGGTGCGGCGCCGGCCCGTGCCCCCATTCTGGGAGCGCCTCCGGCCGAACCCGCCGGCGCGTGAATGTCACCCCGCTGGCGCTTCACTCACCTCGAGCGGTGCGGGAGGCGCTCCGCTCCCACGGGTGGGAGGAAGCGCTGGCGGATACCGCCGCCGAAGGAATTCACACCTCAGCATTTCATTTGACCGGACTGGACCAGGGCGCACTCGAGGC
>JBDTTD010000141.1:0-6738 GCA_039930805.1 Gemmatimonadales bacterium
TGATGCAACGCTAACGATCCAAGCTAGCGCAGCATCTCCTTCAATATTCTGCCTTCCGACCCCGACGGCTCGGCTATCCCCAGAAGCGCCGAGAGGGTTGGGGCGATGTCGCTCGGAGCCGCTGGCCCCGCATACTCGCCTGGCACGATACCGGGCCCGAACCAGAGTAGCGGCACGTCCGTGTCGTAGGGCCAGATGGCCCCGTGACTCGTCCCCTCCGGCCGCTCTTGCGGAATGACATAGGGAGCAAGCTGGTAATAGACGTTGCCGCTGCGACCGGGGAAGAAGCTCCGTTCCGCATTCGAGTGCACACCCTGTCTGCGCTGCCGGATCAGCTCCGTAGCGGTGACCGCTTGTTGCACCCCCGGCATCTCCTGCACCGCTTTCTTC
Source organism: Gemmatimonadales bacterium (assembly GCA_039930805.1). Classification (GTDB taxonomy): domain Bacteria; phylum Gemmatimonadota; class Gemmatimonadetes; order Gemmatimonadales; family GWC2-71-9; genus CAVVWJ01. Next base: position 391 of record JBDTTD010000141.1, read on the forward strand.
GCCACGAGTTCCGCCTCTTTTACCGAAGCACCCTTTCGGCGCAGGCCTGCCAGGTTCAAATACAGATACGGATAGTCGTGATGCGCGATCCAGCTCGAGGCCCCCGCCGACCCGTATCTGGCTCTGAGCGCTGCCTCCGCAGCAGCCGGTATGACCGCCGGATCAAGTCGAGCGGCGCCGGCGCGCGGATCCCGCTTCTGCATCACCTCGGGCAGCGGGGCCACGCCGTGGTCACCGGTGACCACGATGATGACGTTTGCCAACCCCACTCGCCGATCCAGGAACTGGAACAGGCGCTCCAGCAGCCGATCGGTGCGGATGGTTGCGTCCATCACCTCGTGACTATTAGGGCCGTAGGCGTGTCCGATCAGATCGTTTGCCGAGAGACCGATCGCGAGCAGATCGGGATGCCGATGCCGTCCTAACCCCTCACGGACGATGGCCTGCATGGCGAATTCAGCGAGCAGCTCGTTGTGGAAGGGGGAGGTCTCGAATGCCTCGATGAGGCTGTCGTGGGGCGAGCCTGCGGGGGGACGATGAGGAAAGGTCCGCCCCATCCCGGCGGCGCTCCGCTCGGTGGCCACATCATCCGGACCCGTGGCGGCATAGGCCCCGGCCGGAAGCAGGCGGGTCCACGGCCTCCCCAGGTAGGCGCTCGCCTTGCCCGAGGCGTTGAACCCCCGCACCCAACGGGGAAGCTCCTTCTCATAGTAGGTGGAGGTGACGAACAGCGTGTCCAGCGTCCAATAAGCTGCGTCGGCCAGGTGACCACCCAGCATGATGGCGGCGCGGTCCTTGCCCGAGAGGGTGATGACCCGGCTCAGTCCACCGCTGGCTCCCTTCAGCACGTCGCCGAAGGTCGAGTCCAGCAGGTAGCGAGGAGACCTTCCCGCGCCGCCCGCGCCGACCAAGGAGGCCGAGCTGTCGGCCGCGCAATATTCCTCGCGCCCGGCCTTCTGGTCGTACCAGTAGTTGGAGACGATCCCATTCACGTCGGCGTAGCTGCCGGTCATGACCACCGCGTGGCCCGGACAGGTGAACAGGACCCCGTGCTCGTACCTGGCCCGGGAGAAAACAGCCCCCCGCTGGAAGAAGAGGTTGATGCCACCGGGGCTGAAATAGGATCGGAATTGCTGCGGGTAGTCGGCACGGAACTGGTCGATCACGATGACGACGACGAGCTTGGGCGGGGACGGATTGGTGTGCAGTCGGGCCCTGGTGCCCGGCACGAGGGCCAAGCTGAGCGCGAGGACCAGGGAGCGCATACGTCAGCGCCCCCCTCGCCGCTCGAACTCGGCCCGGGCCTCACGGATGTCGGCCAGGGCGCTCGCCTTCTCTTCCTCGGTATTCCAGTCCTTGCTCGCCAGAGCGGCAACTTCGAGACGCGCTACCCAGGCCAAAAAGTAGGAGGCATCGCGCGGGGATCGAATCGGTTGCCCAGCCACCGTGACATAAATCGGACTGGTCGTGGCATATGGATAGACGTCCAAAATCGGATACACCGGTCCGTGTCCCCTGGCCCGAAGGAGGTACCAACCGCTCCCCCGAACCGGAAGCGGTATCCGCGCGGAAACGGTGGTACGATCGCCTGACAGGGGCACGCTGGCTATCACCGTGCCGTTACGCACAATCTCCAGTTGATCCACAGGCACGTTCGACTTCAGGCTTACGATGGCAACGACTTCGCGCTCCCGGGGACGCAGGGACACCTCGCTGCCAAGCTCCCTCCCATTCAACGTGAACCCGAGCAAGGGCCCGTTGGTGGCAAAGGTGCGCCCCGCCTTCAGCGCCGCGAGCCAGCGCCGGTGGGTCAGGGGGGCGCCGATCTTCGCGAACACCCGATTCATCCCCACCGGGCCCCGGAGCGAGGCGAAGTTGGCCATGGCATCGGTGCCCGCGCCGGCAGGCAAACGAAACCCGCAGTTCAGCAGCTGGTACCACACCCGCGCCGTCGCCTCATAGTCGTCCACAAATCCGAGGGCCTCGTAGTAGTCCACTTTGCCCAGGGCGACATCCACCGGCAGCTCGTGGGTGAGCGGCTTCGTGGAGTCTCCCGGATCAGGATAGCTGTCGAATGGGTGGACGTAGCCGGTGAGCGCGTCCTGGGCGTGGGCCAGGTCGAACACGGCGGCATTGGTGGGGTTGAGGCTCGCGGCAGCAGTGCTTGGGTATGCGGCATAACCGGGCAGGATGACGTTGCGTCGCAGCCCTAGCAATCCACTGTGGCCCCAGAAGCTGGTGTGGTACTCCTGATCGTGCACGATCAGCGTAGACGCGGTGGAAACCGGATCGGGGCGGCCGGTGAAGTATCCGATGTCAGGTACCCGTCCCTCCTTGTTCACTATGAGATTCTCCACCAGGTGGAGATCCTCGGCACGAGCCTGGAATGCCAGATTGGCCGGGTCGTTCCGGTAGGCACCCCCGTAATTCATGTGCACGTGAAGATCAGCGCTGTACCAACCAGCCGCCGGCAGATCGGCCAACCGGTCGAGCACGATCCGAAGCGACGCGGTCGAATCGGGCCGCACCGCGATCGTGCGCCGTACCACCCGGTACTCCGGTCCGCGGGACACCTCCACCGTGAGCGGGCCGACCGGTGCCATGACCAGCGACGAGCCCCGGGTGTGGAAGTAGCCATACTCGACTTTTCGCTGGCTCCGATCGAAGCCGTCATCGGCGTAGCGCCAGGCATCATCCGGCGCGAAGCTCCGGCCGTCCGGCCCCTCAACCGAGGCTCGAGCGGGAACGGTGCGGCCCGAAGCGCGATCGATGACGGTCAGCGCCACCCGCCCCATCGGCTCCCGGTAGATCCGCCGCTCCGCCCTGATTCGCTGGATGTCGCCTCCGGGCACTTCGACAACGAAGAGCGCGGTGTTGCCATCCTCGTTGGAGACGTAGGCGATCCGCCGGCTGTCCGGAGACCATCGAGGTGCGGTGGCGTCGCCGGCGCGATAGGTGAGCTGAAGTGGATCTCCCCCGTCGGCGGGCATCAACCACAGCTGATGCCACTGGCGGCCGAGGTAGGAGCTGTACACCACCCGCTTGCCGTCGCGACTCCAATCGGGCCGCGCCTTCCAGGTGGTCTCCTCGTAGTGCAGCTCCCGAGGCTCGGCGCCCGCGCGAGCCGGCATCCGCCAGAACCCGCCGGACCCCCAGACGTGGCCCCGGTTGGAGACGAAGATCAAATCGTTTCCGTCGGGCGACCAGGCAGGCGATAGGTACTGGTCGTAGGCGCCGTAGTAGTAGCGTGGCAGGCCGCTGCCCCGATCCTCGGTGATCCGCTGCGCTGGGCCAACTGCGCCCTCGGTGCTCACCGGTGCGATGAAGATGTGCCACCGGCCCTCGAACGCGGTCGAAACGAACGCGAGCCGCCGCCCATCCGGAGACCAGCGCGGCTCGACATTGACACTGCCATCCGCGATGAGCGATCGCGTTTGACCGGAAAAGAGATCGAGCAGCCGAAGCTCGATGGCATCCCGATCGTACGCCGCATAGACGACGTGCCGTCCGTCCGAAGACCAATCGGGTTGGTAGGCATATCCCGGCCCGGCGGTAAGCTGGCGCGCCTCGTTGCTGCCGAGCCGCTGGCGCCAGAGCGAGCCCTGCATGGAGTAGATCAGCTCCTGCCCGTCCGGCGACCAGGTCACCGAACTGGGCCCGCTGGTCACCTGAGGCAGGTACATCTCGCGATAGTAATAGGCGTGGGGGACTTTGATCTGACGCAGGACCGGCTCACGTTGGGCGGTGAGCGGCCGCGCGGCAACGAGCAAGCCCAATAGCAGCAGAGCCCTTGCTACGTTCATCGACGTTCCTTGTGGATCAGCGAGGCTTGCGCCAGTACACCAAGCCGCCAAGGGCCACGAACAGCGCCGCACCACCGATGACCTTGAGCCGGAAGAGCCAGGGCTCGGCGGTGTCCGAGGGCGGAATGCTGGCAACGATCATCGCCAGCAGGGTGAGCAGCAGGCCCGCCGCGCCGACCACCACCGCTACAGCCTTCCCCCGGCGCCAGGAGCCTGAATCCGCCAGCGGCTCGCGGATGCGGACGATCAGATAGGTAAGAAAGAGATAGATGTAGGGAATGAAGTAGATCAGCAGCATGGTGTCGAGCAGTATCAGGTACGCCCGCTCCACCGTCGTACCTCTTCCCAGGATCGAGAGCAGCATGAAGACGGTTGCCAGCACCGCTTGCGTCAGGATCGCCACGTACGGCGTCTTCCATCGTGGGTGCACCCGGCCGAACGCCGGCGGAAAGTAGCGGTCGAGTCCAATGACGAAGGCCACCCGCGCTGGCCCGGTGAGCCAGGCCCCGATGCCTCCGATGTTCCCCAGCACGTACAGAACCGCGGCGGCGGGAACCAGCCAGGCCAGCCCACCGAAGTCGCGGGCCCCGGCCTCCATCGCCTGAAAGAATCCGGAGACGATGTGCACCTCGGAGCTCGGCACCAGCCACAACAGCGAAGCAGTGCCGGCGATGTACAGAAAGGCGATGAAGGGCGCCGCGATGTAGATGGAGCGCGGCAAGGTCCGGCGGGGATCCTTGATCTCGTCTCCCATCACGGCGCAGAGCTCCAGCCCGGCATAGGCGAAGGCGATGGAAGCCCAGAGATTCAGCTGCGACATGTTGCCCAGGTTGGGCGTGATGCTCTCGAGAGTAATGGGCGTCGCCGCCGGCCGGGTGAGCATGGCGTGGATGCCGAAACCAATGAGTACCGCCCCGGGGATGTAGGTGCCGAGCGCCCCCAGGTTCTGGAGCCACCGCCCGGTCTTGAGGCCGACCACGTTCAGGAGCACCGCCAGCCACAGCGCCGTCAGGGTAGCACCGAGGATATAGGTCCAGTCGTCCATCATCCCGCTGCCGCCCCGGCCGATGGCGTAGGTCCCGATCACCGCGGTGGACATCAGCAGATTGGGATAGTACAGGATGTTGTTCACCCAGTAGCACCAACCGCAGAGAAACGCGTGGCCTTCCCCGAATGTCCGTTTGGTCCAGAAGTAGATGCCTCCCTCCTGGGGATACCGGGCCGACAGATCGCTGACCGCGAGTCCCTGCGGTATGAAGAAGAAGAGTCCCGCCAGGACCCACAGCGTGAGCGAGCTGGGGCCGGCCGCCGCGGCGGTGGCGGTCCACCGAAGGCTGAGGATCGCCACGATATTGAACAGCACCAGGTCGCGGAGAGTCAGGACCCGTGGCAGCTGGATCGGATGGGACGCGGGGGCGGGCTCGGAAATGGCGCTCATTCGGATCTCTACCTCTTGAGGTACAATCGCTTGGGATCCAACACCTCACGCATTAGCTGAAGCTCGCGGTCGGTCGGGGGGGTCACCTCTGCCAGTTGACTCCGGCTCCGGAGGGGCCATCCGATGCCCTCCGCTACCTCGCTGGCCGTGATGCCGGGGTAGAGGGCCGCGAGCAGGAGCTCGCCGCTCTCCGGGTCGGCCTCCAGAATCGCCTTGTCGGTGATCACCGTCGTTGGCCCGTCACCGGGCATACCCAGCTCACGGCGCGAACGACCCTTGGCTCTGAGGCCGGGACTGGTGATGAAGTCCACCCGCTCCAGGAATACCCGCCGGTCGAGCCGGCTAATTACCACCGTTCGATGGGCGTGCACCGCGATCTCGGCCGCGCCGCCGCTGCCCGGTAGCCGCACCGCAGGGTGGGCGTAGTCGCCCACGACGGTGGTATTGATGTTCCCGTAGCGATCGATCTGGGCGCCGCCCAGCAATCCGACCTGGATCCGGCCATTCTGCAGGAAGCACTGAAAGACATCGGCCATGCTGCAGACCATCAGTGAGCCGGTGACCAGTGCCGGATCTCCTATCGACACCGGGAGACGTTCGGGAACAGCACCCACCGCCCCGCTCTCGTAGATCAACACCAGGTTCGGCGCGTGGGTCGCCCGGGCGAGGTTGCATGCCAGGTTGGGCAGCCCAATACCGACGAACACGACCTCACCATCGCGCAGCTCGCGGGCGGCCACCGCGGTCATCATCTCCGAATGGGTGTACTCAGAACCCATAGTTCACGCCGGCACACACCCGCTGCGACGCCTTCAGCCGCTCGAGCCCTCCGCATCGCTCGACGTAGGCCTTCCGGTCGTCCACTCCATAGACGAACTCATCGAGGTAGCGGCTCAATGCAGCTGGGTCGCGGGAGATCGGCTCCCAGCTGATGTAGAACTCGTTGTCCCGATCGTAATAGCCTTGCGCGTAGGACGGGTGCGCCCCCCAGGGCTCCACCACCACGGCATCGACGATGAACCCCGGAATGAGAGTGCGGTTCGGGTCGGCCCGGATCTGCGACTGGTCCACCAGCTCCTCGACAACCACGATGACCCGTCGAGAGGC
>JBDTTD010000142.1:0-6711 GCA_039930805.1 Gemmatimonadales bacterium
TTGCGAAGACATCTCACAAGTCTTGAGCTGCTGCGCTGGTCGCCCGAAGTCGAGTTGGTCGGGTTCGTCCAATAGTGCTAGTGCATTCAGGAGGTCGCCAGCAACATGCTCGGCGGGTGTCGATTGTGGTGTCGATTCACCCTGAGGAATCACGGCATCCTCGGCAGGCAATCCGGGCGGATCGCGCGGCCTGTCATTGATTTACCGAAATGGCGTCGGAATTCGTTTCTTACATGGGCCGCCTGATAGGCGTGAGGTCGGTAGTTCAACTCTACCCCGGCCCGTACAAGTCAACGATAGCCCCGCTTTGGAGATCATCTCCGGGCGGGGCTTCGAACAACGAAGCCTTCGAGGATGATCTTCGGGGCGTTAGACTGGACTGCTCAGATGTTCACGGCGCCGTCTCCGCCAGCGGCGGCTGGGCCCCCGTCTCTTCTTCCTGGTCCGGGTCCGCGGCGAGGTCCACGTCCTGGGCCGCCAGCGTTAGGACCGCCACCGGCAGTTCCGGCAGCAGTTCGCCAACCTCGCCCGCCCGGCCCTGTAACCGCTCCCCTTGAATGCTGAAGGGGAGAAAGACCAGCGAGGCGCTGCGTGACTGCCGGACGATTTCGCCCGGCTCCGACGAGCACACGATGACCTCCGCGTCGATGCGATAGTCTTGCAGCGCCCCCTCCAGCCGGTCGGCGAGCTTCTGGACCGTCTCGCCCTGCGTCTCGTCGGCCAGGACGCGGATCTTGGCTCCCTGCCATCCTTCGCTCCGGGTCACAAGGTGGCCCAGCAGCAGCATCAGGTCACCGGTCTCATTGGGGCGCCACCAGATGTCGATGACCCGCTTGTCAGGCTCGATCCGGTCGAGCACCTGCCACTCCTCCGCCTCGGCATCAAGCACCAGCAGATTGCACCCCAGCCTGAACGCCGTCCGGAGGTTGCGCCCGAATCGCCGCGCTCCGATCGACGCCGGCATCGGCAAGGGTCCCGAGACCCAGTTAGTGATGACGGTGTTGGCCCGGAGTGGACCGATGCCGGCGGTCTGGATGACGCATGAGATCGTCTGGTCCAGATCCGCGCCCGTCACGAGCAACGGGAACGCGGTAGACTCCTCCTGCTTGATCTCCGCCGCGAGCGCCTCGAGCGCCTTCTGGCGCAGCTCGAGCATCTGGGGTCCTTCGCCTTCGAGGATGCGTACGACGGTGGTCAGGCCGCTGCCACCCTCGATCCACGAGGCAAACCGCAACAGGCGATGCCGCCGTTCCGCATCATCTGAGAAGACCAGCAGCTGCGGGCGCCAGTCCCGAGGGTGTTCCGGCGCGGCGGCCGCCGCCAGGAGATGTTGGCGGGCCTCGTAGAGATGATGCGACCGGCGGACGTCCGCCCAGCGAGCCGGGACTGCGCGGTACTCGAGATATTGATAGATCCCGAACACGATCGCTGCCGCAACCGCGCCGGCGGCCGGGTCGATGGCGAGCATCGCGACGGCGCACAGGACCGCTCCGGCGGCTCCGACCCGAGGATGATAAACGCGGAAGGTCGGGCGGAAGGATGGACTGTGAATCCTGGCCTCGAAGTAGGTCGCATAGTTCAGGAGCCCGTAGGATATGAGGAAAAACATGGACACCAGCGGCGCCACCCGGTTCAAGTTGCCCAAGGCGGCGACCGCAAGCGCGATGCCGGCGGTGAGCAGCACGGCGGCCCGGGGGTTATCTCTGGGTCCGCTGCCTTGAGCGAAGCGCTGCAGCAGGGGGAACACCTCATCCCGGGCGAGCGATTGGAGGATCCGCGGAGCGCCGAGGAATGACGCCAGGGCGGACGACAGCGTAGCGGCGACGACCCCCACGTCGATCAGCGGCGCAAACACGGAGATCCGCTTCAGCGCCAGGTAATCGCTCCGGAGCACGGCACCGGGTAGTGTCGCTCCCAGCAATACGGTGCAGCCGAGATAAATGACCAGGGAGACGAGCACCGCCGAGAGCACGCCGCGGGGAATGCTGCGGGCCGGATTTGCCAGATCCCCCGACATGCTAACGCCCTGGGTGAATCCCGTCACCGCGGGAAAGAAAATGGCGAAGGCCGCCCAGAACGGTAGTCCGCTCGTGGGGCGAGCCCAGTTGGCCACGAGCAGGTCGTCATCCCAGGCGGCCGCCCCTCCGATGGCGACAGCGAGCAAGGCGGCCGCCAGCGCAACCAGCACCACGTATTGGAAGCGGGTCGCCCAGTCGGCTCCCAGCCATGCCAGGGCAAGAAGGGCCAGTACCGCCCCACCGGTCATCAGCGGTACAGCGTGTCTGCCGAGGTGAGGCAGGAACGCCGTCGCCACCTCGGCGAATCCCATGCAATAGAACCCGACCGAGATCGACTGGGCGAGGAACAGGACCAGCCCGATGGCCCCGCCGAAGCCCAGGCCGAGGGTCCGCGATATCAGGTAGTAGTCACCGCCACCCTTGACCCTGAGGTTGGTGGAGATCGCCGCGACCGAGAGGGAGGTGAGCACCGAGATGGCATTGGCCACGGCGATGACCGCGAGGGCCTGCCGCAGCCCCGAAGATCCCACGACATAGCCGAGGCGGAGGAAGAGGATGATGCCCAGGATGGTCAGGACGCTGGGGGTGAAGACCCCCGCGAACGTGCCCAGACCAGCGGTGGCATTGGCCGGTTTCTCCGGCTGCGTGACAGCAGTGATATGGCTCACGCGGAGTAGAGGGATTCGGATCGGTACTAGTCTGTTCCACGATTGTGCGGACCGCAAGGCACCGGGCGCCGAAGGCGCCGCCCTTGAACCTCGGCGTCACCCCGATGTGCCCGAAATGAAGCAACGCACGATCGGAGGCTACGCAACTGGATGGTCTACGGCCGGGGCTGCTGCTGGAGGCGGCCTACATCACTTGGGCTGGTCGACGATGTCCGGGTAGTGCCTTCGTCCGCACTCCTGGCAGAATGTGTGACTGAAACGTGCTGCGGAGCGCTCAGTGATGAACGTTTCGAGCTGCCGCCATTGACCGCTTTCGTCGCGGATCTTTTTGCAGAAGGCGCAGATGGGAAGCAGGCCCTGCAAGACCCGGATCGCGCGTTGCTGCTGGAGAACATTGTCGATTAAAAACGAGAGTCCAACGAGAATAGTCATGTCTACCAGGGTATCGATGGCCTCGAGCTGCCAGGACGACGGAAGGGGCCACATCAGAAAAAACGTAAGCCGGAGGAGCGGTAGCACCATCGCGATTGCGATGCCGCCCGCTCGCCCGTGTGTGACCGTTGCCAGCGCCACTGGCACTACAAACAGAATGGGGAACTGGATAAAAGGGCCCGTGCCATAGTCCAGCAATAGGATCACGGCTGACGCGAGCACCCAGTGCACGACCCGCGCCTTGCCAAGAATTTCCGTGGGCAACATGGTACTCTCCCGGTGTACCCAGCAGCTACGAACGACGTACGTTCCAAGGTGGGCTGGCTCGACCCTTCTCCGATCAGCCTGAACGAATTTAGCGCCTCGGCCTGTTTCTCCCCCCTGAGAACCGCGCCCCACCCGGTTGAGCTTTACCGCTATTGGGCTACCCGGTCCAATACCAGCGCCAACGGCCGCTCGGACTCCGGCACGGGGGAGGGGCATTCCCTCCACCGGGCCTGCCATAACCGCACCGCGAGATCGAGATTGCGCTCCACGGTGCTGTAGGTTGGAGTGGGCGGCCGGCGCTGCTTCGCCACCGCCCGAGCGGTATCCGCCAACGTCCGAACGGAATCGACTGCTGCCGGTCCGAAACAGCTGTCGGCGGCCTGAAGGATTAGACCGAGTAACCCGAAACTGCGGCGATACCGCTCATCGAGGCTGAGCCCGCGCTGAGTGGGATCGAGTCGCAGAACCTGGTTGGACCGAGCGAGGCCCGCTGCGATCTCTGGGCTATCCGGCTTGAGGCCGGCGGCCGTGGTAAAGTCGGCGAGCGCGGTGCGGTAGTTGCCCCGCTCGAATTCTGCCTCACCCAATCCGGCATAGGCATCGGCATCGTCCCGGTCGTGCCGTAGGATGTCCCGATAGATCTCGATGGCGCGGGTGGGAGATCCGGCCGCCACGAATAAGCGCGCGATCCGCTTTCGGGTCGCCACGTCGTCGGGCGCCTCGCGTTGCAGCGGGAGCAACTCGGCCAGAAGGTCCTGTCTCGAGTCCTGGCGGGCCAGCACGTCGACCAAACCGAACCGCGCTCTCACCCGATTGCGGGCAGCCTCGCCGTCCCATTGCCCGTAGATGGCTCGATGATAATAGGAGATCGCTTGCGGCAGCTTGCCCTCCCGGACCAGCGCCTGAGCCATGATCTCGCTCGCCTCCGCATCGGCGGGGTCGTGCCGCAACCGATCCGCCACCACACCCTGGGCCTCGGGGACCTTCCCGGCTGACAGCAACGCTGCCGCCAGGGCGCGCTGGTACGTCGGATTGCTCCGCTCGGTTGATACCGCACCGCGAAAACGATCCACCGCCTCGAATGGCTGGCCCTGGGCGGCCAAGCGGGTGCCCTCCTGGAACAGATGCCGAGCCTCCGATCGACTCTCGGCCCGATCTATTTTGGCCAGAAACAAATCGATCGCGAACAACCCCGCGATGGCGAGGAAGGTCAACGCAAATGTTCCCAGAAATGAAGCTGCGTCGGCAGCGGCGAAGGGGCGGACCCGCAGAGGGGCGCTCATGGCAGGTCTGACCCGCGAGAGGTCGCGGCGACGCCGAAGGCTTGCAGGATATCCTGCAGGGTCACCAGGCCGAGCAACTGGCGGATGTTGGCCCGGCTCACCACGGGCAGCACGTTGTACCCTATGGCTCCCATTCGCTCGAGGGCAGTGGAGAGACTTTGATCGGGGTGCACGTGGGGCAGCCCACCCGAGTCCGACCGGTGGGGCGAGGGCAGCCGGTCGAGTAGGACCGCCAGGCGGTCTCCGGCCCGCCCACTGTTGGCCGCCGCTTCGAGATCCATCCGATCGATCATCCCTCGCAATCCGGCTTCGTCCACCACCGGCCAGGCGTCCAACGCACTGTCCCGGCTCCGCGCCAGGGCCTCGCGCAGAGTTGTCTCCGGCGACATCGTTTCCGTGGCCTGCCGCATCGCCGCGGTCACCCGGAGCCGGCCGGGTGCCCGGAGCTCGCCGCTCGGCAGGTGGATGCCGTCCTGCCGGGCAAGAGCCTCGTAGATCGGCTCCGGCTGCAGCCGGTGAGAGATGAAGTAGGCGATGAGATTGGAGATCATCAGCGGAACGATAATGGTGTAGTCCCGGGTCACCTCGAAGATCATGATGACCGAGGTCAACGGGGTGCGGACTACCCCGGCGAAGGCTGTGCCCATGCCTACCAGGGCGTAGGCACCCGGACCAGCGGTGTAGTTCGGCAGCAGCAGATGGGCGATGCTCCCTACCGCGGCCCCCACCATTGCTCCAATGAAGAGGGTGGGGCCGAAGATGCCGCCAGCGTTGCCGGAGGCATAGCAGACGGCGGTAGCAACGATCTTGAGGACGGCGAGAATCACGACCACCCGCAGGACCGCATCCCCGGCCAGAACCTTCTCGACGTAGGTGTAGCCGACCCCCAGAACCTCGGGGACGAAGTAGCCCAGTACTCCGACCGTCAGACCCCCGGCTACCGGCTGGAGCCAGGCAGTTGCCCGCGGCAGGTCGAGGAATCGGCGGCGCAGCCCGAGCAGCAGCCTGACGAACAGGACCGAGCAGAATCCCCCCACGACGCCCAGTACGGCGTAGACCACGAACTCGAGCGGGCTGATCAGGTGATACCCGGCGACGTGAAACAGTGGCTCGTCGCCGAGCACCAGGTGAAGCACCATCCAGGACGTGGCCGAGGCGAGCACTACCGAGCCCAGGATGGTGGCGTGGAGATCGCCCACGATCTCTTCCAGCGAGAACAACACGGCCGCGATCGGGGTGTTGAACGCGGCGGCCAAAGCGGCCGCCCCCCCGACCGGTATCAGCGCCTTCACCTGTTCCTTGCTGAGCCCAAGGCGACGGGCGAGTACGGATGCGAGCCCGGCCCCCATCTGGACCGCGGGGCCCTCGCGTCCCAGTGAAATCCCGCTGGCCAACGCGGCCGAGCAGCAGAAGAACTTGCCCACCACGGTGCGGAAGGCGATTTGGCCGTCGCGGATGAACAGTGCGGTCTTGGTCTGAGGGATGCCGCTGCCGCGAGCGTCGGGGAAGTAGCGGTAGAGTAGAAAGCCCGTAACCAGCGAGCCCAGGGTGGGCACCAGAATGCGGCGCCAGGCCTCTCCGCCGGCGGGATACATTCGAGCTGCCAGACGTCCGGTCAGGAGAATGAACGCGACCACAACCAGCCCGACCAACGCGCCGATCATGAGACTGAGGACCAGCGCGAGCTGGCTCTCCCGTCTCCGAAGGTCGTCCAACCAGTGGAGGAGCTTCTCTAGCATGCGTCCGTAATCGTTCTTGCTCCAGCCCGATCGCGTCGGCGGCTCATCAAAGGTCGTCCTCCTCTGAATCTACGGCGGCCTGAGTAATTCGCAGGCCTGGCTTCCCGGATCCTCGCCTACGGATGCGGGTCGTGTCACTCGTTCCGGGCATCCACCGGGCAACCGGCCTGGTCAGCGAGGGATTTCCTGATGCAGGGCCAGCGAGAATCGCTCCCACGCAGACTGGATCTCCTGACGATCGCGGGCCGCGGGGATGCAGCGGCCGGCCGCTTCGACCACCGCCTCCGCCTGTGCCCGGAGCGCG
>JBDTTD010000143.1:0-6710 GCA_039930805.1 Gemmatimonadales bacterium
GGGCGGTGAGGTTGCCCGCCATCGAGTTCACGTTGTCGGTCAGGTCCTTCCAGGTTCCGCCCACGCCCTTCACCCGGGCCTGACCCCCCAGCTTGCCCTCGGTACCCACCTCGCGGGCCACGCGAGTTACCTCGGAGGCAAACGAGCTGAGCTGGTCCACCATCGAGTTCACAGTGCGGCCGATGCGGAGGAACTCACCCATCAGGGGCCGGCCCTCGATGTCTAGGGACATCGACTGCGACAGGTCCCCCTTGGCCACCGCGCCGATGACGCGGGCTACCTCACTGGTCGGCTGGACCAGGTCCGCGATCAGGGTATTCACTGAGCTCACCGACGCGGCCCAGGAGCCGCCGGCTCCACTCAGGTGGGCGCGCTGGGTGATCCTGCCTTCCTTGCCGACAGCCTGGCTCACCCGCTCGAACTCCCTGGAGGTCTCCCGGTTGAGCTCGATGATGTCGTTCAGCGCGTCGGAGATCTTGCCCGCCACGCCGGTCTGCGAGATGGGCATCTTGACGGAGAAGTCGCCCTTTCGGACCGCGGTGAGCACTGCCAGCAGGCGGTCGGCGTCGAGCGTGTCGGACGAATCGATTCGGATCCGGCGGTCGGCAGGACGCTTCGCTGTGCGACCGTTGCCGGTCGACTTGTCAGTCGGCATGAAAAAAACTCCCGAGGGGGCGAGCTGGGTGTGAAGGGTGGAGACCTACCATACTGAACAGGCAGCGGCGGAGGCGGCTGTGAGGCAGATCACAACTCGAGAGGCGCATCCTAGCTACCGAGGGAAGCTTGACTTACGTAGCACTTCGACGACACTTAAGACCTCGTGATCGCTGAAGTATAGAGCTTCCCCGGGACGCCGCAAACCCGGCTTGCTCGGACCTTGGATTGCCCATGCCCCAAGATGCGCTCCGCATCCTCATCCTTGAAGACGTCCCCATGGACGCCGAGCTGGTAGAATATGAGCTCGGGCGCGCCCGCATCCCCTTCTTGTCCCACCGGGTGGATAGCCGGGAGGGGTTCCTGGACGCATTGGAGCGGTTCGGTCCGGACCTGATCCTCTCCGACTACACGCTTCCGCGCTTCGACGGCATGACAGCTCTCTCCCTGGCCAAGGAGCGAGCCCCCAGCATCCCCTTCCTGATCGTGACCGGCTCCGTGAACGAGGAGACCGCCGTCGGATGCATGAAAGCCGGCGCCACGGATTACCTCCTCAAGAGCAACCTCGCCCGGATCGGGCCGGCCATTATGGCCGCGCTCGAGCGCTCCCGGGCCCACTCCCAGAAGGCCCAGGCGGAGGCGGCACTGACCGCGAGCGAGAGGCGGTTCCGCTCTCTGGTGCAAAACTCCTCCGATCTGGTCACCATCCTGGCCCCGGACGGGACCATCCTGTACGCCAGCGACTCGGCCGAGCGCATCGTGGGATATGCCCCCGGCGACCTGGTTGGCAGCAGCCTGCTCTCGTACCTCGACGGCGCCGGGGTGCAGACGGTGCGCGGGCTGCTGGAGAACGGCAACGGGCGCACCAACGGCGCCGGGCCTATCGAATTCTGTTTGCGCCGCGGCGACGGATCCCCGGTGTGGCTGGAGGCCGTGGGTACCAACCTGCTGACCGACGCCACTATCCGGGGCATCGTGCTGAACGCCCGGGACGTGAGCGAGCGCAAGCGGGCCGATCGGGAACTTCGGGAGAGCGAGGAACGCTATCGCGACCTGTTCGACCACGCCAGCGATCTGGTGTGCATGGCAGCTCCGGACGGCTCGCTCCAGTACGTGAACCACGCCTGGCAGCAAGGCACCGGGTACGGCGAAGCGGAGATCGGCCGCCTCCAGCTGCTCGACCTGGTGCCCCCGGAGTCTCGCGCGCATTACAGCCAGGTACTCAAACGGGTGCTGCAGGGAGAAAGGCTCGATCACGTCGAGCTGGTCTTCGTACCCAAGGCGGGCGCGCCGATTACGGTCGAGGGCAATCTCAGCTGCACCTTCAAGGATGGGCAGCCGGCCGTGATCCGGGGCATCTACCGGGACATCACCGAGCGAAAGCGGGTCGAAGAACAGCTGCGCCGGGCCGAGCGGATGCAGGCCGCCGGGAAGCTGGCCGGCGGCGTGGCGCACGAAGTGAACAACATGATGACCGGGGTGATCGGGTTCAGCGAGTTTCTCCTTCGGAGTCTGGATGAGGGCGATAATCGCCGGGCCGACGTTGAAGAGATCATCAAGGCGGGCAGCCGCGCCGCCGATGTCACCCGCCAGCTTCTCGCCTTCACCCGCCAGCAGTTCCTCCAGCCGCAGGTAATCGAGGTCAACGCCGTCGTCAGCGAGCTGGAGAAGATGCTGCGCCGGACGCTGGGGGAAGACCATGCCCTCCAGCTCCAGCTCGCGCCCGATGCCGGGCAGCTCCGAGCCGACCGCGGGCAGTTGGAGCAGGTGCTCATCAACCTGGTACTGAATGCGCGTGACGCCATGGCGAGCCGTGGGCGGGTCACCATTCAGACCGCGTCCGCCGTCTGGGACGATGCCTATGCCGAGCGCCACGGCGGGGTGGACTTCCCGCTGGGCCATTACGTGATGCTGGCGGTGAGCGACACGGGATCCGGCATGGACCCCGGGCTGCAGGCCCGAATCTTCGAGCCGTTCTTCACTACCAAGGCTGTCGGCCAGGGCACCGGACTGGGCTTGTCCACCGTGTACGGCATCGTCAAGCAGAGCGGGGGATACGTTTGGGTCTACAGCGAGCCGGGCCAGGGCAGCGTCTTCAAGATCTACCTGCCGGTGGCCCTGGCGGAGGAACCGGCGCGGATAAGTCTCCAACGGGATGAACCCCCGCACGGCGGATCGGAGACGATCCTGGTCATCGAGGATGAGGATCTGGTGCGGAACCTGGCCAGCCGGGGACTCAGAGATCAGGGGTACTCGGTTATCGAGGCCCGGAACGGTGTCAAGGCGCTCCAGTACATCGAGGAGCATCCGGGAACGATTGACCTTGTCATCTCCGACGTCGTGATGCCCGAGATGGGAGGACGTGAGTTCGGCCAGGGTCTCCACCGGCTAGAGCCAACGCTGCCGGTCCTTTTCATGTCCGGCTACACCGGTGAGGACGTGGTGCAGCGCGGGCTGCTCGAGCCCGGCGCTCCATTCCAGCAGAAACCGTTCACCCCGGCGAGCCTGGCTACCAAGATCCGGGCGATGTTGGATCATCATCAACAGGGGCGCCCGCCGGCCTGATCAGGCCCTCTGGACCTTCGCTTCAACCCCCGCCGACCGAAACTCGAGGTGATCCGCCCTGACGGTCATGAAGCCGCGCGGGGTTGCCAGCCGGGTAAGGCGTTCGCCGGCCATGTTCACCATCCGCTGGGTAACGCCGGGAAAGACCGGGACGACCTGGTACCAGTTGGCGGGGTCCAGATCGAGATACCGCCGCTTGTGCTCCGGTCGGACCCGTGCCTGCACTGACATCCCCTCTCCTCGCCGACGCGTCGGCAGGTTGAGATCGGATTGCGGCTGCCGTCAGAGGGACGACGTCCAGCCTGATGTATCGGGGGGACCCTTAGGGCTGTCGGAAGGTAACAAGTGGGTCCTGCGGGCGGTAGAGACTGCGGCGGTCGGTACTGCCGCTTCACCTACCACCCTCAATACGCCGGCGGATCGCTCGCCGGGAACGACTCGATCGAGCCTTCATCCACCTCCGCCGAGCTAGCCGGGGGAGTCGGTTCCGGGGTGGGAGGGGCACCACCGATCGGGCGTGCCTTCTGCCGGCCGGACAGCAGTTGCCGGAGGACGTACGGCAGAATTCCCCCGTGCCGATAGTAGAGCACCTCCTGGGGAGTGTCGATCCGAATGGAGGCCTCGAACTCCCTGGAGGAGCCATCCTCCCGGCGGGCCCGCACCTTGAGAATGCGCCCGTTCGCAAAGCCGGTGGTGATCGCCTGGGCGAGGCCCTCGATATCGAACGTCTCCCGTCCGCTCAAACCAAGCGCGTCGGCCGACTCTCCAGGAACAAACTGCAGCGGGAGGATTCCCATCCCGACCAGGTTCGAGCGGTGAATTCGCTCGTAGCTTTCGGCGATGACCGCACGGATCCCCTGTAGCGCCGGGCCCTTTGCTGCCCAGTCACGGCTCGACCCGGATCCATACTCCTTCCCCGCGAGCACCAGCAGCGGTGTACCGTCGGCCTGGTAGCGCATGGCGGCATCGTAGATCGGCATTACCTCGCCGGTGGGAAGGTAGGTGGTTACCCCTCCCTCGGTGTTCGGCGCCAGGCGGTTCCGGATCCGGGTGTTGGCGAAGGTGCCCCGCACCAGTACCTCGTGATTGCCCCGCCGTGAGCCGTAGGAGTTGAAGTCGGCCAGCGGGACCCCGTCCGCCGTGAGATACCTCCCTGCCGGGGAGTCCTTCTTGATGCTGCCCGCCGGGGAGATGTGGTCGGTGGTGACGCTGTCGCCCAGCACCGCGATTACGCGCGCACCCCGGATCTCCGCCACCACCTTGGGTGTCTCCTTCGACATCCCCTCGAAGTACGGCGGCCGCCGCACGTAGGTGGATCCTGGTGACCACTCGAAGCGGTTTCCTGCCGGTACCTCCAGCCCGCGCCAGCGTTCGTCGCCCTCGAACACCGCCGCGTAGCTCCGGCGGTACATGTCGGACTGGATGGCGGACAGGAGTGTCTTCTCCACCTCGGCGGAGCTGGGCCAGATGTCCCGCAGGTAAACGGGGACTCCCTTCTTGTCGTGACCTAGGGGCTCGTGGAGCATGTCGATGTCGATCCGTCCCGCCAGGGCGAACGCCACCACCAGCGGCGGCGACATCAGGTAATTGGCCCGGACATCCGAGTTGATCCGTCCCTCGAAGTTGCGGTTGCCCGAGAGAACCGAGCAGGCCACCAGCTTGCGGCGCTGGATGGCATCGGAGATTTCCATCGGCAGCGGCCCCGAGTTGCCGATGCAGGTGGTGCAGCCATAGCCGACGACATTGAAGCCCAGCTGATCGAGATAGGGGGTGAGGCCGGCACGGGCGTAGTAGTCGGAGACCACCTTGGAGCCGGGAGCAAGCGAGGTCTTGACCCACGGCTTCGTCTCCAGGCCGCGTTCCACCGCCTTCCTGGCCAGGAGACCCGCCGCCAGCATGACCGACGGATTGGAGGTGTTGGTGCAGCTGGTTATCGCCGCGATCACTACCGAGCCATGATTCAGGACCTCAGTGGCGTCCTCCACCATCACCGCGTGGGCGGCCGGAGACTGCGAAGACCCCTCGCCCCACACCCCAACGGCGGCCGGCCCCTGCGCCGGGCCCTTGTCCCCGTCCTTCCCCGGTGGACTGCCATCGGGAAGCAGGCCGGGAAGCGCGTCCCGAAACGCACGCTGGGCATCGGAGAGCCGGATCCGGTCCTGCGGACGGCGAGGACCCGCGATACTGGGCTCCACGGTGGATAGGTCGAGGGTCAGGGTGTCGGTAAAAATCGGCTCCGGTGAGGCAGCGGAGTGAAAGAGCCCCTGCTCCTTCATATAAGCTTCGACCAGAGCGACCCGCTCCTCGGACCGCCCGGTGAACCGGAGGTACTGGAGGGTGACGTCATCCACCGGGAAGATGGCGCAAGTGGCACCATACTCGGGCGACATGTTCCCGATCGTGGCGCGATCGGCCAGCGCCAGGCTGCTGAGGCCGGGACCGAAGAACTCCACGAACTTGCCGACTACCCCCTTGCGACGGAGCAGCTCGGTGACCGTCAGGACCAGGTCGGTGGCGGTGGCACCCTCGGGCAGCCGGCCCTCCAGACGGAAGCCGATGACCTCCGGGATGAGCATGGAGACGGGCTGGCCCAACATCGCGGCTTCGGCTTCGATGCCGCCGACACCCCAGCCCAGCACACCCAGGCCGTTGATCATCGGGGTGTGGGAATCCGTGCCCACCAGCGTATCAGGGTATGCCTGCGGGAGTGAGCCTGCCGGCGCGTGCGGGTTCTCGTCCGAGGTGAACACCACCCGGGCCAGGTACTCCAGGTTGACCTGATGGACGATGCCGGTGTTGGGCGGGACAACTCGGAAGTTCTCGAACGCCCGCTGCCCCCAACGGAGGAACTGGTAGCGCTCACGGTTGCGCTGGTAGTCGAGCTGCACGTTGGTGGCGAAGGCCTGCGGGGTGCCGAAAGCGTCCACCTGGACCGAGTGATCCACCACCAGCTCCACCGGCTGGAGCGGATTGATCCGGCTGGGATCGCCACCGAGGTCCGCCATGGCGTCCCGCATCGCGGCGAGGTCCACCACTGCGGGTACCCCGGTAAAGTCCTGCAGCAGTACGCGGGCGGGCGTAAAGGCGATCTCGCGAGCGAGACCACTATCGGGAGTCCACCGCGCCAGCGCCTCGATGTCCTGGGCCGAGACGATGACGCCATCCTCGGTTCGCAACAGGTTTTCGAGGAGAATTCGCAACGAATAGGGCAGCCGGCGTACGTCGATGCCGGCCCGTGTCAGCCCGTCCAGGCGGAAGATCTCGTAGTTCCGCCCGCCAACCTTCAGGGTGGATCGGGCTCCGAAAGTGTTGGTCATGCTGAAAAGTAGGCGGTAAGGCGGTACGGCGGTACGGCGGTACCGCCCACCTGTCCCGACACTGCCGCGAAGCGCGACAGTGGACAATCCAGGCCCACCGGCTTACAGTGTGTGGCGATCGGATGTTCGTGGCATCCTATCCCCCACCAATCGGTAACAGCCGTAATGCTAGAA
>JBDTTD010000144.1:0-6643 GCA_039930805.1 Gemmatimonadales bacterium
CGGCGGGTCAGGATCAGGACCCACTCACGAGCGGAAGCCAGAAGCACCAGGACGGTCACCACCATGAACGCGATCGTCACCCCGGTATCGAGGCGGTCGTTGAAGATGAGGCGCGCTCCGACCGATCCCTCCAGGGCCCCACTCGACACCTGGGCCGCGGTCTGGGCCGCGTGGGCGAGAAATCCCAACCGAGGATCGTCGGCGAACACCTTCTGCCAACCGGCGGTGAAGGTGGCTGCCACGAGCCAGGTGAGCGGGAGCAGTGTGACCCAGGCGTATCGGGCCTTGCCGCTCTTGATGATCAGCGTCGTCCCCACGCAGAGGGCCAGGGCAGCCAGCAGTTGGTTGCTGATTCCGAACAACGGCCACAATGAGTTGATGCCGCCGAGGGGGTCCAGCACCCCCTGAATCAGGAAGTATCCCCAGCCGGCCACGACCAGTCCGGATGCCAGTACCGTGCTTGGATACCAGGACGTCCGGCCCAGCGGACTCCAGATCTGGCCGGCCAGTTCCTGAAGCATGAAGCGGCCGACCCGGGTACCGGTATCGACGGTGGTCAGGATGAACAGCGCCTCGAACATGATGGCAAAGTGGTACCACAAAGCCATGAGCCCCTGTCCGAAGGCGCTGCTGAAGATGTGGGCCATGCCCACCGCCAGCGATGGAGCCCCGCCGGTCCGACCAAGCAGAGTCTGCTCCCCTACCGAGGCCGCCAGCGCGTCGATCTGTTCCGGCGTTACGACGAAGCCCCAGCCGCGGATCACCTCGGCCGCGCTATGCACGTTCCCGCCCAGCGTGGCCAGCGGCGCGTTGATGGCGAAATAAATCCCCGGGTCGAGCAGCGCGGCGGCGCAGAGCGCCATGATAGCCACGAACGATTCCATCAGCATGCCGCCATAGCCGATGAGCCGCGCATCACTCTCCCGCATGAGCATCTTCGGGGTGGTGCCTGAAGCCACCAACGCGTGGAAACCGCTGATCGCGCCGCACGCTATGGTGATGAACGCGAAGGGGAACAGCTTCCCGGCGAACACCGGGCCGGTGCCATCGATGAACGGCGTGACGGCCGGGAGCTTGAGCGGCGGGAGGACCAGGAGGATCCCCAGGGCCAGCAGGAGGATCGTTCCAATCTTCATGAAAGTGGAGAGGTAGTCACGGGGACAGAGCAGCATCCAGACCGGGAGCACGCTCGCGATGAACCCATACGCGATCATGCCATAGGCGATGGTAAGGCCCGAGTAGGTGAAGTAGGGCGCGAGCGTGGCCGATTCGGCCACCTGCCTTCCCCCCACCAGCGCAAGCAGGAGGAGCGCCACCCCTACAAGGGACGCCTCCAGGGTTCGTCCCGGACGCCAGATCTTCATCCAGAAGCCCATGAGGACGGCGATTGGAAGGGTGCACAGGATGGTGAACACCCCCCAGGGACTGCCCTTCAGCGCGTTGACCACCACCAGGGCCAGTACCGCCAGCAGGATGACCATGATGGCGAGCACCGCGACCATGGCCAGCAGCCCGGTGACCGGTCCGGTCTCCTCCTTGGCCATCTGTCCCAGCGACTTGCCGTCCCGCCGCATCGACCCGAACAGGATGATGAAATCCTGGACCGCGCCACCCAGAACCACTCCGAAGACCAGCCAGATGGTGCCGGGCAGGTAGCCGAACTGGGCGGCCAGCACCGGCCCCACCAGCGGGCCGGCCCCTGCTATCGCAGCGAAGTGGTGTCCGAACAGAACCCAGCGCGAGGTAGGGACGAAGTCTCGTCCGTTGGTGAGCCGTTCCGCCGGAGTTGCCCGCCGGTCGTTGATGCCCAGCACCCGGTCGGCCAGGAACCGGCTGTAAAAACGGTAGGCTACCAGGTAGGTCCCGACCGCGGCGAGCACCACCCAGGCAGCGCTGATCGTCTCGCCCCGGTGGAGCGCGAGGACGCCCCAGGCGACGGCCCCGGTGAGAGCGACGAGCAGCCACCCGATTCGTTTAAGGAGCATTGGGTTAAGGTATAACAAGGAATCTGTAGGGACGCACCACGGTGCGCCCTACCTTGCCGGTCCCCCGGGCGGCCGGTACCTTCGGATTCCATGCCATTGCCATCCTTCGGTTTCGGCCACCGGCCCTCGTGGGAACATGAGGCGCCGGAGGGAAGTGGAACCGCGCTCGAGGATCCCCGTCCACAGCCGATCGGCAAGGGCTGGCGGGGCAAGGTCGCAATTGTCACCGGCGGGGCCACCGGCCTTGGCCGGCACATCTCGCTGGAGTTCGGCAAGCTGGGCTGTCACGTGGCCTTCTGCTTCGTGAATCTGCCAGGACGGGACGTGAGCGAGCAGGCGCTGCTGACCGAGACCGCCCTCAGTGCGATGGGGGTGGAGGTCCTGGCTCTCCGCTGTGACGTCCGCGACCGCGAGGCGGTGGAACGGTTCGTTCAGGAGGCCAGGCAACGGCTGGGCGGCGTTCACTTCCTGGTGAACAATGCCGGGATTGCCAACGACGGGGCGCTCTGGCGCCTCTCCCAGCAAGCCTGGTCCGAGGTCCTCGATACCAACGTCACGGGAGCATTCAACTGCATCCGGGCCGTGGCGCCCATTTTCCGATCCCAGCACTATGGCAAGATCGTCAGCGTCAGCGCCCACCAGGCCGAGCGTCCCGGCTTCGGGGTGGCCAACTATGCTGCCAGCAAGGCCGCGTTGCTGGGGCTGACCCGCGCCGCGGCGGTAGAGCTCGGTCCCGCCAACGTCAACGTCAACGCGGTGGCGCCGGGATTCATCCGCACCGAGCGCATGGCGATGCTGCCGTCCGAGGTGATCGAGCGGGCCCAGAAGAGCTCGGTCCTGGGCCGGGTGGCCGAGCCGGACGACGTGGCGCACGTCATCTCGTTTCTCTGCTCCGATTCGGCCCGGCACATCACCGGCCAGACGATCGTGGTGGATGGAGGGTTGTCCTTGGAGTGATTACCTTTCCGCACCCTGGAGCCCCCACGATCGGTTAATCCATTGACTGAGCATTCGACGTTCTCGATCTGGACCCTCACGCTTCTGGTCTCACTCGCATCTCCGGCCTGCGCCGGTGCCCAGCGAGATCCTTTTAGTACCGGCACCACCCCAGCTACCACCCCGTCGTCCTCCACCGGCGCGCCCATTCCTATCCTGCCCACCGCGAGGATCTCCGGCCAGACGGTGTCCATCCTCCCCATTACGATGGTCGTTGCCGATCCCTCGATTCAGGCGGACACGGTCTACGCCGCCTACCATGACCGCCGCGCCGCACTCGCCCGCGCCGATTCTCTGGTCGCCGAGGGAATCGTGAGCCGGTCTCCGGAGGTGAACTGGGTACCGCCCCGCGAGCTCCGGAAGATGGCTCGTCGCTCCGCCGGCTACCTGGTGGACCCGGATCAGATGGGTCAAGCGGTGCTTCGGGCGCCCAAGATCATGATTGTACCGGACCCGCTTCGCTCCTCGCTTCGCAGCCTCATGGCTGTGGCCGGGGGCAGGCTGGTGCTGGTGCCGGCCGCAGTCGGATTCGGGCCCGAGCCCGACGGACGGATTCGGGCGGACCTGTCCCTGGTGCTCGCGGACGCGCGGACCGGGAAAGTGATCTGGCGCTCGCTGTCCTACGGCCGGGGCAGGTCCCCCGATGAGGCGTTGAACGCCGCCCTCGCTGCCGTTCTCCCGCTCGACGGGGGCCAATGACGTACGACGTGACGCTGATTCCGGGCGATGGCATTGGGCCCGAGATCACCGCCGAGACAGTTAAGGTGTTGGAAGCCACTGGCCTCCGGTTCAACTGGGACGAGGAGCTGGCCGGGGTGGCGGCGGTCGAGGCTACCGGCACCCCGCTGCCGGACGCGACAGTTGAAAGCATCCGCAAGAACTCACTTGCGCTCAAGGGCCCGCTCACCACCCCTATAGGGATCGGATTCCGGTCGGTCAACGTCGGGCTTCGGAAGGAGTTCGAGCTCTTCGCCAACGTGCGCCCTGCCCGCACCATCATCCCTGGTGGCCGCTTCGAGAACGTGGACATCGTGCTGGTCCGGGAGAACCTCGAGGGGCTCTATATCGGGGTCGAGCACTTCGTGGCCATCGGTGACGATCCGCGCGCGGTCGGCGAATCGCTGGCGATCGTGACCCGCCACGGCTGCGAGCGGATCGTTCGCTACGCCTTCGAGTACGCGCTCAAGCACGGCCGGCGGAAAGTCACCATCGTACACAAGGCCAACATTCTCAAGATGGTCAGTGGGCTCTTCCTCGAGGTGGGGCAGGCCATTGCCAAGGAGTACGCGGGCCGGGTGGAATCCAACGACATGATCGTGGACAACACGGCCATGCAGCTGGTCCTCCGGCCGGAGCAGTTCGACGTGATGGTCACCACCAACATGTTCGGCGACATCCTGAGCGACGAGGTCTCCGGATTGGTGGGCGGGCTCGGGCTGGCTCCGGGAGCCAACATCGGAACCAAGGCGGCCATCTTCGAAGCGGTGCACGGCAGCGCTCCCGACATTGCCGGGAAGGGGGTGGCCAATCCCTCGGCCCAGATGCTTGCCGCCGCCATGATGCTCGACCACATCGGTGAGCTGGACCGCGCCCAAAGGGTTCGGGAGGCCATCGCCCTTACCATTGTGCGGGACGGAATTCGGACCCGCGACCTCGGTGGAACCGCCTCGACCGCGGAGTTCGGCAGTGCTGTCGCCAAGCGGGCTGCCTGAGGTCCCTTGCGCCAGGTGCGGGCGGCGGATCTCTGGACTGCCGTGGGGCGAGCTGTGTCCCGACTGCCTCGCCGAGCGCAGGGGGCGTGCAAGCCGCCTGGCCAGCCGCATCTCCCTCGCGGCGACGGTGCTGATGGCGGCATACATCGCCCTCCGAGTTCCGGCCGACCCGACCGCCCGGCTCTACGCGGGAATAGCGCTGCTGGCTACCTACATCATCGTTCGACGAATCGCCACTCGAGTGGCAATGGAGTATCTCAAATGACGGACGGACGGCGGGGCAGGAAAGGTAGCAAAAAGGCCCTGCGGGTTATGGCAGCGCTCGTGGCGTTCACTGCCCCGCTGCCCATCTGCCCCGCTGCCCCGCTTCAGGCCCAGACCTCTCTCACGATCTACAACGACGGCCGGGTGCTGGTGCGGCGAACGGTCCCGCTCTCCCTTCCCAAGGGCGCATCGACCCAGCGGCTCGCGCTGGGCGCGCTCGATCCGGCCACGCTCTTCTCCCTCGATTCGACGGTCACCGTGGTGGGACTGTCCTACGACGGTGCAGTGGACGAAGCGAGTGCGCTTCGCCGGTCGGTCGGTAAGCGGCTCGTATTCCGGCTTCCCCCGGGACCCGCTGGCACTCGCGACACGATCAGCGCGCTGGTCCTCGGTGTCGATCCGCTCCGGCTGCAGCTGCCGGACGGCCGGATCAGCTTCACCCCGCCGGGTGCGCCGCTGTATCCACCGGAGGTGGTCGTAGCGGAGCCTACTGCGTCACTCTCGGTCCGAAGCGCTCAGGCCCAGGACAAGGTCCGGCTGGGCTATTTCACCGGCGGCGCGTCGTGGCAGGCCAGCTATCAGGTAGTGTTGGGCAAGGCGGACGCCCGGGTGACCGGCATGGCGGTGCTCGCATCCGAGTCGCTGCGGGCGGAAAACGCGGAGGTCCAGCTGCTGGCCGGCAGCGTGAGCCGGGCGCAACCCAAGGCACCGCCGCGGCCGCTGATGCGGGAGCAAAGAATGGCGGCCATGGCTGACGCCGGGAGTGAGTTTGCCGGCGAACAGAAGGTTGGTGAGTTTCACCTCTACACCCTGGCGGGCCGCAGCACGCTCCTTCCCGGCCTGACCACCTCCGTCGCCCTGTTCGAGCCCGCCCAGGTCAAGTACGAAAAGAGCTACGTGGTACACGGGGACGTTCCCTTCTGGGGTTTTCTGCCGCAGCAGGGCGAGGAGACCGAGCCTCCGGTCGAGGTGATCTATACCCTCGCCCGTCCCCGGAAGACCGATTTCGGCGATCGGCCGCTGCCGGGCGGCGTCGCTCGCCTGTACCTGCCCGACAGCGCCGGCGGCCTGCAGCTGGTCGGTGAGGCGTCGCTGAACCACACGCCGGCGGGGACCGACCTCAAGGTCAACGCGGGGACGGCGTTCGATATCACCGCCAAGCGGGTGCAAACCAGCTATGCCACCCGCCGGGACAGCACCAAGGCGCGTGGTCCACATACCGTAGCCACCGCCGACTATCGCGTTACCCTGAAGAATGCCACCGACAGCGCTGTGACCGTGCTGGTGCAGGAGGAGCGGGCCGGCGAGTGGAGCGTGGTATCGAGCTCGGTATCGGCGGAGAAGGTGTCGTCCACCATCACCCGTTTCCGGGTGCGGGTACCGGCCAGGGGAGAGACAGCGCTGACCTACAAGATCCGAGTGATATGGTAGCTCCGGTCACCATAGTTCACCTCTCCGATCTCCACTTCGGCGCCTTCGCAGATCTGAAGCAGATCGAGGCGCTGGAGAACTTTCTCCCTACCCTCCACGCCACCGCCCTGGCTATCTCGGGCGACCTCAGCCAGCGAGCGCGGCACGGCGAGTTCCAGGCCGCGCATCTCTTCACCCACCACATGCGGGCGCAGACCCCCACACTGGTCGTCCCCGGCAACCACGACATCCAATGGTGGAAGAGCCCGCTCGGCC
>JBDTTD010000145.1:0-6623 GCA_039930805.1 Gemmatimonadales bacterium
AGCAGGGAGTAGCGGTACATCCGCCAGGCGACCGGGGTTATCGATTGCTCGCGGAGCAGCCGGATGCAGTACCAGAGCAGCCGTGCCCCGAGCAGCGCTGCTGCCACCCCATAGAACGCGCCCAGCGCGCCGAAGAACGCCGGCATCAGCGTCAGCGGCAGCAGGATCAGGGTGTACGCCAGCATCTCGAACTTGGTGCGTTGCTCGCCCCGAACCACCGGCATCATGGGAACCCCGGCCTTGGCGTATTCGGCGCGCTTGATCAACGCAAGGGCCCAGAAGTGCGGCGGTGTCCAATAGAAGATGATGGCGAAGAGGTAAATGGCGGCGAGGTCGAGGCGACCGGTCATGGCCGCCCAGCCCACCAGCGGCGGAAAGGCTCCGGCTGCGCCGCCGATCACGATGTTCTGCGGGCTCGACCGCTTGAGCCAGATGGTATAAATGAAGACATAGAACAGGAGGCCGCCCAGTGCCAGCCAGGCACTCAGGGAGTTCACCCGGTACCAGAACACGGCAAAGGCCACCAGTCCAAGCCCAATGCCGAAGGCCAGGCCCAGGGTGGCGGAGATCCTGCCCGCCGGAATGGGACGCAACCGGGTGCGGGTCATCTTGTCGTCGATATCCCGGTCGAACCACATGTTGATCGCGTTTGCGCCACCAGCCATGAGATAGCCACCCAGGATCACCCAGAGGACCAGCGACACCGACGGGAGCCCGGCCGGGGTTATGAACATCGGTGCCACCGTGGTGACCAGCAGCAGGGAAATGATCCGGGGCTTGGTAAGGGTGACCAGATCGGCCAGGAGAGACGGTGTGGGCAAGGCCGGCTCAGTCTTTGGATCGGCCACCGGCACCGGTGTCCGCCCTGAGTGAAAAGCAAGGACCACCAAACCGGCCCAGATGAGCGTACCCATCAGCAGGTGTGCGGCCCGCAGCGCGGGAGGCAGGAGCTCGAGCACCATGGCGGCTGCTAGCCCTATCTGGAGCACCGTCACCGCCACCACCACCGCCACCGAGCGGCGAAGCTCCCGGCTGGCGGGATCCGAGCGCCGGCCGAGGTGAATGGCGAGGCCCAGGACGGCGGCCAGAAATCCGAAGGCGAGCGCCCGATGAACCCAGGGCAGGAATGCCAGTTGGTTGCCGGGTGGGAGGACCTGGCCGTTGCAGAGTGGAAAGCCCAGACACAGCAGGCCCGCGTGGAAGTTGGCCACCTGGGCCCCAAACAGGATCACCCCGAAGCCCAGCGCGGCGGTCGCCAGCACCCGGCCGTGCGCCGCATGCCTGGTCGGACTCTGTGCGGGGTAACCGGCACGGAGGGCAGTCAGGAGGATCACCGCCAGCAACACCATTGCGTTGGCCAGGTGAGTGATGATGACCCAGGGCGGAAGCGCCAGCTTGACCGTTACGGCGCCCAACAAGACCTGGATCACCAGCAGCACGAGCGCCAGGGTGGCGGGGTTCCTGAGCCTTGGCTCGCGACGGTGCCTGACCCAGGCGACGGCGGTCATGGCCAGCACCAGAATGCTCACCAACGCGGCGGCCCAGCGGTGACCGATCTCGATCAGGGTGGGGAGGTCGAGCGGGGGGAACCACTCTCCATCGCACAGGGGCCAGTGGTCGCCGCAGCCCATGCCCGAGCCGGTGATGCGTACCACCCCTCCGAGGACGATCAGGCCAAAGGCCAGCACTGCCCCGGTCCATGCCAGACGCCGGAGCAGCCGGGTAGAGTCCGCTTTCGATGCGTTCATTAGGGCTCAAAATACATCCTTGACAAGGCTCTCGCTGGCCCCGTTCTTTTCCGCACCCCCACAGGGCATGCTCGCGGCGTGTCAGCCGGCCCATAGCCCATAGCCCATAGCCAAAGCCATTAACATGCTCCCTCAACGCGATGCCTGGGGTGAACGGCTCCCCCGGCACCTGGGGCTCTGGAGTGCGGTGGCGGTACTCGTGGGCTCGACCATCGGGAGCGGCATCTTCCGGGTCCCCGCCAGTGTGGCCGGGCGCCTCCAGGATCCGGGACCAGTCCTGCTCGCCTGGATCCTGGGTGGTGTGATCGCCCTGTTCGGAGCGCTCACCATCGCCGAGCTGGCCGGCGCCCTGCCTCGGTCGGGTGGAGTCTTCGCGTACATCCTCGAGGCCTTTGGCCCGCTGCCCGCCTTTCTCTTCGGCTGGTCCGAGCTGGCCGTCATCCGCGCCTCCGCTCTGGGCGCCATCGCCACCATCTTCGCCGAGTACCTGGGGTACTTCATCCCCCTCACACCGATGCAGGTGCGCCTCATTGCCGCTGCGGCGGTGGTGGCGGTGGGCCTGCTCAATTATCTGGGGGTCAGCCGGGCAGCCGTGGTGATGAACCTTACGACCATCGCGAAGTACGGCGCCTTGGCTGCCCTGGGGGTGCTCGCCTTTGGCGCGGGCGACGGCACATGGGAGCACTTCACCCCGGCCTGGAGCGGCGCTGTGAACTTCTCCCTGATGGGCACGGCCCTGATCGCCATCATGTGGACCTACGACGGCTGGGCCGACCTCTCTTTCATGGGAGGCGAGGTAAAGAACCCGGGCCGCACCCTGCCGATGGCGCTGATACTCGGCACCTTCAGCATCCTGGTCATCTACCTCCTGCTCAACCTGGCGTACATCTATCTTGTCCCGCTGCCGGAGATGGCCAAGTCACCTCTCATCGCCGCCACGGCGGCGGAGCGGATCCCGATACTGGGGCGTTACGCCGGCGCCATTATCTCCCTGGTGGTAATGATCTCCTGCTTCGGCACCCTGCATGGCTCGATGATGACGGGTCCCCGGATCTTCTTCGCCCTGTCCGACCGAGGCCTGTTTTTCCAGAGTATCGCGCGGGTCTCACCTCGCTATCAGAGCCCGTCGGTGGCCATCTGGCTGGCCACGGCCCTGGGCGTGATCTACGTTCTGCTCAACGATTTCCAGCAGCTGGCCGACAAGTTCATCCTGGGCATCTGGCCCTTCTATGCCCTCGCGGTGGGCGCCGTCTTCGTCCTCCGGCGCACCCGGCCCGAGCTCCCCCGGCCATACCGCACCTGGGGCTATCCGGTGGTGCCCATCCTGTTTCTGCTGGCGTCGGTGGGGATGATGGTGAACGCGCTGTGGACTGACCCGCTGAACACCGGGGTAACCTTCGGGATTATCCTGGTAGGACTGCCGGTTTACTTCGCCTGGAGGGGGTGGTCTAAATCTTCACTTCGATAGCTATGTCTGCCGCTGTCACGCTGTGGGTCAACGCCCCGATCGAGATGAAGTCGGCTCCCGCCTCCGCATAGTCCCGTACGTTGCTCAGCGAGATGCCTCCGGTCGCTTCGATCTCGATTCCGGGCGACCGCTTCCGGGCCAGCTCGCCCCAGGCCCGTACCGTCGCAGACGGCTGATTGTCCACCAGCAGCCGGGTCGCTCCGGCAGCGCACGCCAGCTCGACCTGCTCCAATGACTCGACCTCGACATACAATGCGGTCAGGCCGCGCTTTCGGGCATGGACGAGAGCCTGGTCCAGGCCGGTCCCCTCACTGGCGAGAGCGCGCCAGTGGTTGTCCTTGATCATGACCTGATGGCTGAGATCGGCGCGGTGGGGGTGGCCGCCGCCGGCTAATACCGCGGCGACGTCGAGGGCGCGAAGTCCCGGCGCGGTCTTCCGGGTGTGGAGAATCCGGCAGCGGGTGCCCTGAATGGAGTCCACGAACGCCCGGGTCATGGTCGCGATGCCCGAGGCCCGCTGCAGCAGGTTGAGCATCGGCCGCTCGGCCCGCAGGATGTCGCCCAGCTCTCCTCGAACCACGCCGACCGCTGCCCCTGCATGCACCGCGTCGCCCTCATCGGCGGTCCATTCGATCCTGCAACCACATTGCCCGGCCACCGCATCGGCATACCCGATGCCGGATAGGACGCCGCCGCTGCGGTACTCGATCACGCCGCCGGCGCGAATCCCGGGCGACACCGTGAGCGCGCTGGTAATATCGAGCCGGCCATCCTCCGCCAGAGCCGCCGCGGCGATGCGCTCGATCACGCGTTTGGAGGACATTGGCGGTACCTACCCGAGCGCCACCATGCGATCGATGGCTCCACGGGCCCGGCGGGCGATGTCAGGTGGAACGGTGACGTGATACCGATCGAGCGCAAGCGAGTCACGCACGCCGGTGAGGGTGATCGTCTTCATGAAGGCGCAGACGGCTTCGGGATCGGCAGGGATGAACTGCTTCTCCGGCGCGACCTGGCGCATCCGGTGCATGATCCCGGTCTCGGTCGCGACGATAAACTGCTTTGCCGGCCGCTGGGTTACCGTCCGGATCATTCCCTCGGTGGAGGTGATGTGAAGTCCGTCCGGATCGATATCGCCCCGGCCGACGCTGTAGATAAGCTGGCCGGCGCAGCCGCACTCCGGGTGGACCAGCACCTCGGCCTCAGGGTACGCCGCACGGGCCTCGCTCAGAACCTCCGGCCTGATCCCCTTGTGCACGTGGCACTCACCCATCCACACCTCGATCCGCCGCTCGGGCCGCATCCGCCGCACGTGGCTGCCCAGAAAGAAGTCGGGCAGGAACAGAATGCCCTGCTCGGCCGGAATGGCGTCGATGACGTCGAGCACGTTGCCGCTGGTGCAGCAGTAGTCGAGCTCGGCCTTCACCTCGGCCGTGGTATTCACGTAGCCGACCGCGATGTAGCCGGGGAACTTCGCCTTCCACTGCCGGACGTCTTCGGCTGTAATGGTGGCCGCCAGCGAGCATCCGGCCCGAAGATCGGGCAGCAGCACCCGTTTCTGAGGCGACAGAATGGCGGCGGTTTCAGCCATGAAGTGCACGCCGCAGAAGATGATCACCTGAGCTTTGGTCGCGGCCGCCTGCCGGGAGAGGCCGAGGGAGTCGCCGACGTAATCGGCGACGTCCTGGACCTCGGGACGCTGGTAGTTATGAGCCAGGACCACTGCTTTGCGCGACTGGGCCAGCCGCCGGATCTCGGCCTGAAGCGAAGCCACCTGAGCCGGCGTTTCCTCCTGGGATTCAATCACCGGGAGCTGAAGCCCTACCGCCCGGGCCGTCATACGGCTTCGCGCTTTATCGAGGCGGGTGGGTAGTCGGTTCTCCGATGCCCGCCCCGACTCTCGCGCCGCCGGCGCGCAGCCTGGGTGATCAGCCCGGCCACCAGTAGCTGGTTGTGGGTCCTCCAGGCGGGAGTGGGGGTCGACCGGCTGAGCCGCTCGAGCTCCCGCTCGGCCAGGAGCAGAGAAGCCTCGCTCCGCTGCAGTCCCACATTTGCGGTCATCAGCTCCCGCATCTCCTGACGAATCGGCTCGCAGTCGGCATCCGTCCCGCTGTCGCGTCCCCCGACCGATTCGGTGGCCGGGTGAGCTGGAGCCGCATCCCGCAGCTGGCCTGCCAAGGCACGGCCCGCGCGATCGGCGAAAACCAGGCCCTCGAGGAGAGAGTTCGAGGCCAGCCGGTTGGCCCCGTGGACGCCGGTGCGCGCTACCTCGCCCACGGCCCACAGCCCCGGCTTGGTCGTCCGGCCCTCGAGGTCGGTCTGGATCCCACCCATGGCGTAGTGAAGGGCCGGCGCCACCGGGAGAAGGTCACGCGCGGGGTCGAGCCCGTAGCGAAGGAGCATGGCAGTGATCCCGGGGAACCTGGCTGCGAGATCATCCACCGACCGGGCATCGAGCCACGCGCCCCCGGCCGCATCTGCCGCGGCCACTGCCCGGGCGACGACATCACGGGCAGCCAGCTCTCCGCGGGAGTCCGCATCCAGGGTGAATCGGCGTCCTGCCTTGTCGAGCAGGACCGCCCCGGCGCCCCGCACAGCCTCGGAGATCAGCGGTGCCGGATTCACACCGGGCAGCTTCAGCGCGGTGGGATGGAACTGGAGGAACTCGATGTCCCGGAGGCTGGCCCCGACCCGGTGGGCGAGCGCCCAGCCGTCCGCGGTCGCCACCTTCGGGTTGGTCGTGACCGCGTACAACTGGCCGACCCCGCCGGTCGCCAGGATCACTGCCGACCCCGGGAGCGAAGCGCCGGTGCCGCCGCTCGGCAGAATTGCCACGCCCCGCACGATTCCCTGTTGAGTCAGCACACCGGTGACCTCGGTGTGCTCGAGCAGTTGAATACCGGGATGGCATCGGACCACCTGGGCCAGGCATCCGATGAGCGCGGCCCCAGTCCGGTCCCCGCCGGAGTGGATTATGCGGGCCCGCGTGTGCGCCGCTTCGAGCCCAAATCCCAGTTTGCCGTCGGGGCCGCGGTCGAATACGGCTCCCATGGCGAGGAGCTCGTAAACTCTGTCGGGGCCTTCACTTGTAAGGATACGAACGGCCTCGGGGTCGGCCAAACCGTCGCTTGCCGCCATGGTGTCTGCCGCATGCTGGCTGGGGCTGTCTCCGGGTCCCAGTGCCACCGCGATCCCGCCCTGGGCCCAGGAGCTGGCACTATCGGCCAGCGTTTCCTTGGTGACGACCACCACGGGGAGCCCTTCGGATGCCAATCGCCACGCCGTCCAGAGGCCGGCGATTCCGGTGCCTACTATAACGGGACGGGATGAAGGCATGGCGGAAATATACAGCGGGACAGCGGGGCAGCGGGGCAGCAAGCCACACAACTGGACTGGGGCGCAGCAGG
>JBDTTD010000146.1:0-6583 GCA_039930805.1 Gemmatimonadales bacterium
GGGAGGCGATGGGGCTCATGCTGCTGCTGGGCATGGGCAGCTTCGTGGTTGTTCCGGGCGCCATCCCGGCCGTGTGCTTCGGCCGGCAGGCCTATGTTCGATGGCGGCGGGGCGAGGGACCCATGCTGCCCGTGGTCATCACGCGGTGGCTACGCGCTCATCGAAGTCACCTCGAAAGAGGAAGCTCTCAGCGTGATCGTTTCCGACAGGAGAACCTGACCTAGCCAGAGTCTCGACGACGAGGAGTTCCGGAATGGGTGAGATCCTGCAAGGCGTTTTCAGGGCGCTGGGCATCTTCATGGTCTACCCCTGGCTGGCGGCCCTGATCGGTGTCTTGTTCGCGTCGCTTGGCTGGAAGGCGCGCCGCTGGGGGGTGGTCACCATCGGCGTGATGTGGGTGCTCTACGCCGGGTACGAGACCGGCATGCGGCAGCGCTGGCTCTGTACCGGGGAATGCAACATCCGGGTGGACCTGCTGCTGATTTATCCGATTCTCGTTCTGTCCTCCATCGGAGCTGCCCGCGGTCTATATCAAGCCAACCGGCCACGGGAACCCAGATCGGGGCGGCTACACAAATGATTCACGTTCAACCCGGGGGAGGATGTTGCCAGGTCTCCGTTTCAGGCTCACATCATCGAGCTGAGATCCGGACGCAGCGGAACCTACGGGAAACGAACCGGCTCATCCGGGCGGATATCGCGTGCGACAGCCTCCAGGCATATGTCGACGTTTTTACTCCCATGCTCGATTCCGTGGGGCAGCCACGGCCGGAGCTCTTCCGGTCAGACAGCCTCCACCTGACGCGTGCGGGCTACCTGCTCTGGCGCTCGCTCCTTGCACCAGTCGTGCGCAGATGGACAGACAACCGGTAGCTCTCGCGTGGAGCGGCGGTAAGGACAGCAGCCTCGCGCTCGCTGCCCTGCGGGCTGATCCGACAGTGGAGGTCGTGGCTCTGGTCACCACCATCACCCGCGACTTTGACCGGATCAGCATGCACGGGGTCCGCCGTGCCGTGCTCGAGGCCCAGGTGGCTGCGCTTGGGTTGCCGCTGATCGAGGCAACGATCCCTGCGGCAGCAAGTAACGCGATTTACGAGGAAGCCATGGCGGACGCTCTCTCGGCCGTGCGCCGGCAGCGCCCGGACGTTCGACACCTGGCGTTCGGAGACCTGTTCCTGACGGAGGTGCGGACCTATCGTGAGCGGCTGCTGCCACCACTGGGCTGGGAGCCATTGTTTCCGCTTTGGGGTTTGGATACCACCGCTCTCGCTCACAGCTTCGTCAGCCAAGGCTATCGCGCCATCCTAACCTGTGTGGACACGACGCAACTCGGCGCCGCGTTCGCGGGCCGGGAGTTCGATGCGGCGCTGCTCGCGGACCTGCCTGCGACCGTCGATCCCTGCGGGGAGCGCGGTGAGTTCCACACCTGCGTATATGCCGGACCGATCTTCCGGCAGCCACTCGCCATCCAAATGGGCGCGCGGGTTCGGCGCGACGACCGCTTCGAGTACAGTGACGTCACGCTGGTTAGCGCGGGCGCCACGGCTGCCTAGAAGGTCGATGTCCAGTATCACATTTCGACCATTGGGCGGGGCCGATCTACCCATGCTGCGCGAATGGCTGGCGCGGCCACACGTAGCCGAGTGGTGGTCACCCACACCGTCGCTCGGTAAGGTCGAGCAGGAGTTTAAGCCGCTGATCAGTGGGGAGTCGACTACGCGGGCGTACCTCGTGCTCGGCGATGGCGCACCGATCGGATATATCCAGTCGTATGTCGCAAAGGATTCGGGCGGGGGGTGGTGGCCGAGTGAGCAGGATCCGGGCGTACGCGGAATCGATCAGTTCCTGGCGCATCCCGAGCAACTGGGGCGGGGTGTCGGCACCGCGATGGTCCGGGCCTTCGTGCAGCGCTTGTTCGCCGATCCCGACGTCACCCGCATCCAGACCGACCCGTCACCCTCGAATCCGCGCGCCATCCGCTGCTATGAGAAGGCCGGGTTCCGCGCGCTGCGTGAGATAGAAACTCCGGACGGAGTTGCGCTACTCATGGCGTGTGACCGAGCCGGTTTTCTCGCGTCGGGGAGACAAATCTAAGGGATGTGAGTCGCGCTCGCGCTGGCCACCGGAATCCCGCTCGCCTTCTGTCTCTGGGCCATGGTCCGTCCGGCCAGTCGAATCGCCCTCTGGCTGGTGCTGGCCATGTGGGCCACTCTGCTGCTCAATGGGGTATGGCATGTAGTGGCAGCGGTGTTTCTCTTCGGTGGGTACGCGCCGGGATTGGTCACTGCTGTAGCTCTGAACCTGCCCCTGTCAGTGCTGGTACTCCGGCGCGCGGCGGCCGAAGACTGGTTCAGCCACCGAGCCCAGGGGGCCCTGGTTCCTGCCGCGATCGTGTTCCACCTGCCAGGGGCTCTAGGCCTGATGCTGTGGAGCCGGGCCCTGAGCCGGGGGGGCTGATCCCCCCTGCCCCGGAAAACTTATTCCAGACAGCATAGCTTTAGGGCAATGCGTCTGCCACGTTCCGCCGCCACCCTGCTGATTCTGACCGCCAGCTGCGGCGCCGGGTGGCACACTACACCGGTGGCGCCCGGTTCCTTGCCCGCCCGGCAACAGGCGCAAGTCTGGACCGATGGCACGGCACTGAGGTGGCACGCCCTAGAGATCACGGGCGACTCCATCAGCGGCGTCCCCTTCACCCGGCCGCCGGGGTGTGACAGCTGTCGGGTCGCGGTCTCCCGCGAAGCGGTGGACTCGGTCCGACTCGGCAGTCCTACTACCGGCTTCTTGCGGGCCGTCGGACTAGGAGTAGGCATCACGCTCGTCGCAGTGGTAGTAATTTGCCGAGCCGACCGTTGCCAGCTGGGTGATTGAGTGCGGGTGCACGATTGCAGCGGCGGCACTGGAGTTCTACAACGGGAAAGGATCGGTTCATGAGCCTGACGGTGCGGCAATACCTCGATCTGGCCAAGGGCCAGACGATCCCACCCCTCGTGCTCGAGCTGATCCTGCGCTCCGGCAAGTCCTTCTATATCAAGAACGTGTTTGCGGTGGACGACAAGGCGGAAATGGTGCCGTTCCGGGTGTGGGATCTGCGCGCACTGACGCAGGCCGACCTGGATACGGTCCTCCGACGGCTGGGCGCGGTGCAGTCCCGGGATGAGCTGGAGAATATCGAGAAGCTCCATCCCAAGCTGGATCACGGCAATCTCTGGGTTCTGCTTGCCGAAATCGAGGCGATCGTCGAATGGCACAGTGACCTCTGGCCCGGAGTGGACCGGCCCGAGGCCCGGCAGGTTGTAGTCGGGTTCCGATCCTAGCATATGGACGAGGATCTCGCCGGCAGGTCTCGCGAGCAGCTCACGGAAGAGATTCGCAGGCTCCGCGGTGGCATTCGCGCACACCGCGACAGCACGGGCCAGGAGCTCTGCTGGCACCATCCCGCGCTCTGGGGTCTCCTGCCCGACAAAGCGGACCCGCTTCCCACCTTACCAGAATGGCCCGAGTTCCTCCGCGGCTGTGTGAGGTACCGACAGTCGCTGGATGAGCAGGCGCCCCACGCCCCGCGCTCATCGGAGACGTACGACCAGTGAGCTCCCGGGGAGCGGTCCTCCTGTTGCTTATCGGCTGCGTGCATTGGGAGCCCTATGCTGTTCCCTACCCGGGCGATCCCAGCTCGCGGTTCCCATCGTCCTTACGGGTAACGGCATCGGCCGGTGCTCCGGCTGTGGTGGTGAATCCTTTCGTCCGCGGCGATACCTTGTACGGAACCTCACGGGGGGATACGGTGGCCGTATCGCTCCAAGCGATTCAAGCGCTCGAGCGCCAGAGAATCGATGGCGGCCGGACTCTCGTCACGGTGGTTGGAGGGTTGGCCGCGTGGATGACGGTGGGACTGCTTGGCGGTGGACTGGAGTAATGACCAACAAATAGCGAGGGTCGATCGTCGATGGTTCCAGCGCACGAAGCACTCGACCGCCTGCGAGAGGGCAACCTCAGGTTCGTCTCCAACCTGGGGGGAGCCGACGCTTTCTCGAACCACATTAGGCGTGCGGAGCTGACGGCCGGGCAACAGCCATTTGCGATCATCCTGGGATGCTCCGATTCCCGGGTTCCCGCCGAGATCGTGTTCGACCAGGGTCTGGGGGACCTGTTCGTGATTCGGGTGGCGGGAAACATCGTGGCTCCGTCCCAGATCGGCAGCGTCGAGTTCGCCGCCGCGCGCTTCGAAACCCGGCTGGTGGTGGTCCTCGGCCACTCCCAGTGCGGTGCGATCGTGGCCACCCTCGAAGAGCTCCAGCGGCCGACCGAAAACCAGTCCCGCAACCTGCGCGCGATCGTGGACCGGGTGCGACCCTCGATCGAGGGGCTGCTGGCGACCGATCTGAGGCATGATAGGGAGGCGCTGGTGAGACATGGGGTCCGGGCCAATATCCGGAGCTCGGTCGATCACCTGCGGCACGGCTCGGAGGTGCTGGAGCAGTTGATCCAGGAAGAGGGTCTGCGCGTCGTCGGTGCCGAGTACTCTCTGGAGACCGGCGTCGTTGAGTTCTTCGATGGCGCGAAGGAGACCAGCCAACGAGCTCAGGGCAGCCCCTAGGCCCTTTGGGGGATAGCTCCCCCCGCTGCTCCCGGCCATCCTTCCGGTCTGCCGCCCGCGCTGGGTTGCTCGGCGCGAGGCTTGGCACGGGGGAGCCGAAGAATGACTGACCGCAAGACGCCACCCATAGAACCCACCCAACCTGTCCCCGACAACCACGACTCGCAGACCGACAACCGAGTGGGACGGTGCTGCTTAGCGTGCGTCACCTGACCCGCGACTCGGAGAGTCCCACGCCCAGACGCAGGAGGGGAGACGTGCCGCCCTCGGAAGCCCTGCTGAGAACCGGGGCTTTGCAGAACGCTGTCTTCGATAGCGCCAACTTCTCCAGCATCGCCACCGACCCCAAGGGCGTCATCCGGATCTTCAACGTCGGGTCCGAGCGGATGCTGGGCTACATGGCCGCCGAGGTGGTGAACCGGATCACGCCGGCAGATATCGCCGATCCTCAGGAAGTAATCGCCCGCGCTCAAGCCCTCAGCGTCGAGCTCGAAACCCCGGTTACACCCGGCTTTGAGGCCCTGATGCTCAATGCCTCGCGCGGGATCGAGGACATATATGAGCTCACCTATATCCGGAAAGATGGGAGTCGGTTACCCGCGGTGGTGTCTGTCTCGGCGCTGCGCGACGCCCGGAAGGCCATTGTCGGCTATCTGCTGATCGGCACCGACAACACCGCGCGCAAGCAGGCGGAAGAGGCTTTGCGCACGAGCGAGCAGCGGCTGCAAGAGATGCTGGGAGCTAGCACCGCCGTGACCTACGCAATGCGGATGGACGGCGACGACTTTACGCCGACCTGGATAAGTGGAAACATCACCCGCATGATGGGCTACGACGTGACGGACGCCATGACCTCCACGTGGTGGGTGGAGCACGTGCACCCGGAAGACCGAGCGCGAGTACTCGGCGCGTTGCCGGGGCTGGTGTCCGACGGCCAGCTCACCGCGGAATACCGCTTCCGCCACAAGGGCGGGCGCTATCACTGGGTCCACGATACAGCGCGCCTGCACCGCGACGCCACCGGTCGACCCACCGAAGTCTTCGGCGCCTGGCTCGACATCACGGAGCGAAAACAGGCCGAGGCGCTGCTCACGGCGGGGGCCTTACAGAGCGCCATCTTCAACAGTGCCAACTTCTCCAGCATCGCTACCGACGCGAAGGGCGTGATCCAGATCTTCAACGTGGGCGCCGAGCGGATGCTCGGGTACACCGCCGCCGAGGTGCTGAACCGGATCACGCCCGCCGACATCTCCGATCCCCAGGAGGTGATTGCGCGAGCCAAGGCGCTCAGCGTCGAGCTGGAGACCCCGATTACCCCGGGCTTCGAGGCCCTGGTCTTCAAGGCATCACGCGGGATCGAGGACATCTATGAGCTGACCTACATCCGAAAGGACCGGAGCCGGTTCCCGGCCGTGGTGTCCGTCACCGCTCTGCGGGACGCGCAGGATGTCATCATCGGTTATCTGCTGATCGGCACCGACAACACCGCCCGCAAACTGGCGGAAGAGGCGCTGCTCAAGGCCGGCGCCCTGCAGAGCGCGATCTTCAACAGCGCCAACTTCTCCAGCATCGCCACCGACGCCAAGGGCGTGATCCAGATCTTCAACGTGGGCGCCGAGCGGATGCTGGGCTACACCGCCGCCGAGGTGCTGAACCGGATCACGCCCGCCGACATCTCCGATCCCCAGGAGGTGATTGCGCGAGCCAAGGCGCTCAGCGTCGAGCTGGAGACCCCGATTACCCCGGGCTTCGAGGCCCTGGTCTTCAAGGCATCACGCGGGATCGAGGACATCTATGAGCTGACCTACATCCGAAAGGACCGGAGCCGGTTCCCGGCCGTGGTGTCCGTCACCGCTCTGCGGGACGCGCAGGATGTCATCATCGGTTATCTGCTGATCGGCACCGACAACACCGCCCGCAAACTGGCGGAAGAGGCGCTGCTCAAGGCCGGCGCCCTGCAGAGCGCGATCTTCAACAGCGCCAACT
>JBDTTD010000147.1:0-6545 GCA_039930805.1 Gemmatimonadales bacterium
CTGGAGGCAAGGCGGTCCTGCGGCTCACGGTCGACGAGGGACCGGTCTACCAGGTTGGGACCTTCGACATTCAGGGCAACCGGCGCTTCTCCACTGAAGAGTTGATGGCGGTCTATCCCTTCGGGCCGATCGGGCCCACCGGAGCTCCCGCCGGGAAGCCCCGCGCATTCAGCCGCTCGGAGTGGGACGAGGCAACCGAGAAGGTCCAGAAACTGTACGCCAACAACGGCTACATCTATGCCCAGGTCCAGCCCGAAGAGGTCCGACGCACGGGAGCGGTGGGCAACCCGCTGGTCGACCTGCACTGGACCATCCGGGAAGGTTCGCCGGCCACCATCAACAAGGTCGAGATCGTCGGCAACGACGTGACGCACGAGCGGGTGATCCGCGAGGCGATCGTCATGCTGCCCGGCGATCTCTTCAGCCGGGAACGGCTGATTCGCTCCTACCAGAACGTCTCCAACCTGGGGTTTTTCCAGCAGCCGCTTCCTTCCCCCGACGTCAAGCCGGCCGCCAACGGCGTCGACGTGGACATCATCTTCCGGGTCGAAGAGCGTCGCACCGGCAACATCAACTTCGGAGCGTCGCTGGGGCAGGGGACTGGCGTGGGCGGGTTCCTGGGGCTGGAGGAGCCCAACCTTTTCGGCCGGGGAAAGCGGGGCAAGCTGCAATGGCAGTTTGGCCAGAATATCAACGACTTCACCCTGAGCTACACCGACCCCGCCATCCGCGAGAGCCGGATTTCCGGCACCATCTCGCTCTTCGACTCCCGGGCCCGCTACACCGTCGGTGACCTGGGGCGGCGCAAGCAGACCGGTGGGAGCGTGCAGCTCGGTTTCCCGTTTCTCGGCTCACGCTACACCCGGCTGTTCACCTCGTACTCCTTCCAGCGTATCCGCTACAGTGAAGGCTCGGCCGATCTTCAGGCCCGGTTCCGCTGCAGCGCGTGCAGCCGGTCCACCCTGGGCACGAGCGTGCTCCGGGATACCCGGATCGGCCTCCCGTTCGCCACCGGGGGCTCGCTGACCAATCTCAGCGCCGAGCTCAACGGCGGTTTCCTCGGCGGGACCGGCAACTACCGGAAAGTCGATCTCGAGGGCCGGTGGTATGCGCCGCTGGGCACCATGGGAGGCGGCGGGCAGCTCGGCGCCGGCGTCCAGTTCGTGCTCGGCCTGACCGCCAAATCCGGCTTTATTTTCGGCGACGCGGGGCCGTTCTTTACCGAGCTGTACTCGCTCGGCGGAGTGCAGTACGGCGTGCCGCTGCGGGGCTATGATGAGTTCTCCATCACGCCTAATGGATTCGACCCATCGGCGGGCGGAAACAATGCGGCCAGCCCGGACGCCTTCGGCAAGGCCTACTCGGCCTTTACCATCGAGGCAGGCGCCCGGATCAGCCAGGCGCTCTACGTCAGCTCCTTCTTCGATGCGGGCAACGTCTATCGCAGCGCGCGGCAGTGGGATCCCACGCGGCTGTTTCGGGGTGCGGGGTTCGGGGCGGCGGTGATCTCGCCACTCGGACCGATCGGAATAGACTTGGGATATGGCTTCGACCGAGTGGATGTCAACGGGCGTCCCAAACCCGGTTGGCAGCTCCATTTCAAGCTGGGGAATTTCTTTTAGGCAGGACGCACCTTTCAACTGGAGTGAAGCATGAAGCTTGCCGTCGTGTTAGCCTGGGTGGGTTTGATCGCCGTGTCCGTGGCAGGGCCGGAGGCGCTGGCAGCCCAGCAGACCGGGAGCAAAGTTGCCTATGTCAATACCCAGGCGGTGCTCAAGCAGACGCCGGGATACGTCAAGGCGGAATCGACTTTCACCAAGGAACTGGAAACCTTCCGGGTGGAAGTGCAGAAGCTTCAGGCTACGCTTGATTCGGCTGCGTCCGACTTCGATCAGCAGTCGGTGATGCTGAGCCCGACCCAGCGGGCCGCGAAGCGCAAGGATCTTCAGGGACAGCAGCAGAAGCTGGAGCAACGCACCCAGGAGCTGCAGCAGCGAGCCGCAACCCGCGAGCGCGAGCTGCTCGACCCGATCCAGAGCAAAGTCAACAGCGTCATCGAGGGGGTTCGAGCGGCGGGGAATTACGCGATCATCTTCGACGTGAGCGCGCCGAACAACGGCATCGTCACGGCGGACAAGTCGATCGATCTGACTCAAAAGGTGATTCAGCAGCTCAAAGCGGGCAGCTGATCTCGTGACATCCGGAAGCCTTACCGCGCGGGCGGTCGCCGACCTGGTCGGTGGCCGCCTGCTTGGCGATGGGGGTATCCGGATCCACCGGGTGCGGCCGCTGGACCGGGCCGGACCGGACGCGCTGTCCTTCGCCATTTCGGCCCGCTACGCCGCGGACCTGAACAGCTCCAAGGCGGGTGCTGTGCTGGTCCCCGAAGCACTGGCCTCGGCGGCCGGGCCCGGCACCCGGATCGTCGTGGCCGACCCGTACGGCGCCCTCGTACGCGTGCTGCACGCGCTGTATCCCAATGAACCTCCCGAAGCAGGCATCGATCCGACCGCACGCATCGGGGCCGGAGCGGCGATCGGTCCCGACGCGTCCATCGGGCCCTACGCGGTGCTGGGCCGGAACGTCCAGATCGGCGCCCGGTGCCGCGTGGCACAGGGGGTCTCCGTGGGCGATGGGGTCGTGATCGGGGACGACACCACGCTCGGGCCCGGGGTGGTATGCTGCCCCGGTACTCGCATCGGGAGCCGCGTGGTGGTGAAGGCGGGCGCGGTGCTGGGCGGCGATGGTTTTGGCTACCTCTCCGACGGCAAGGGACATACTCGAATCCCCCATGTGGGAGGCTGCATCCTGGAGGATGAGGTGGAGGTGGGCTCCAACACCTGCATCGACCGCGGCAGCATCGACGATACCGTGTTGGGTCGCGGGACCAAGGTGGACAACCTGGTGCAGGTGGGGCACAACGTCCGGATCGGCGAGCGCTGCCTGATCATGGCGGGTGTCGGTATTGCGGGCAGCACCCGGGTGGGAAACGACGTCATCCTGGCCGGCCATGTCGGCGTCACCGATCACCTCGCCATCGGCGATCGGGCCCGCATCGCCGCCAAGAGCGCGATTTTCGGCGACGTCCCCGCGGGAGCGTCGTTCAGCGGCCACCCGGCGCGGCCGCATCGGCAGTTCCTGCGGGCGCAGGCGGCCATGTACCGGCTGGCCGCCATCG
The DNA here is from genome assembly GCA_039930805.1 of Gemmatimonadales bacterium. GTDB lineage: Bacteria > Gemmatimonadota > Gemmatimonadetes > Gemmatimonadales > GWC2-71-9 > CAVVWJ01. The sequence continues at coordinate 3,179 of JBDTTD010000147.1, forward strand.
TGGACGAGCTGGAACGGCTGGTGCCGGAGCAGGTGCGCCATGGCTAGGCGCACCCTGGCTCAGCACGCTCGCGTGACCGGTATAGGCCTGCACACCGGCGCGGCCGCCACGGCCATCTGCCAGGGGGCACCGTCAGGCCAGGGCATCGTGTTCCGTCGCACCGATCTCCCCGGCTGTCCGGTGATTCCGGCGCGGTTGAGCGAGGTTCAGTCGACCGAGCGCCGCACCGTCCTGGGCCAGGGCGAGACGGTAGTGCAGACGGTCGAGCACGTTCTGGCCGCCGCGGCCGCGCTCCAGATCGACGATCTCACCATCGACCTCGATGGCCCTGAGGCCCCGATCGGGGATGGATCGTTCGCTCCCTATTTGACCGCGCTGGAGCAGGCCGGCATCACGGAACAGCCAGGCGACCCGGTGGTCTACCGGGTCACGACGGCATCCGAGATTTCCGAGGCCGATTCATCCTACGTGGTGGCGCCGGCCAGGGCCCTCCGCCTGACCACAACCATCGAGTGGCCCCATCCACTCATCGGGCGGCAGACCGGATCGTACGACATCACCCCCGGCGGGTTCGCCCGGGAGCTGGCTCAAGCCCGCACGTTTGGATTTCTTCGTGAAGCCGATGCCCTCAGGGCCCGCGGCCTGGCCCTGGGTGCCGCGCTCGAATCCACCCTGGTACTCTCCGAGGACGGCCTGGTCGGCGGGGCGCTTCGCTGGCCCGATGAGTTCGTGCGCCATAAGGCCGGCGACATCCTGGGAGACCTGGCCTTGATCGGAGGCCGGGTGCAGGGCCATATCGTGGCTACCAAGCCCAGCCACCAGGGCAACATTGCGCTGGCACGCTGGCTCACCCGAACCGGACAGCGAGATGGAGGAGTTGTGATGGACATCGGGCGGATTCTGGATGTGATCCCTCACCGCTATCCCTTCCTGCTGGTGGACCGGATCATCGAGGTGGAGGGAACCAAGCGGATCGTCGGCATCAAGAACGTGACGATCAACGAGCCCTTCTTCCAGGGTCACTTTCCCGGCCATCCCATCATGCCGGGCGTGCTCATCATCGAGGCTATGGCGCAGGTGGGCGGCATGCTGCTGCTCGGCACCATCGAGGATCCCGACCAGAAAGTGGTCTACTTCATGTCGCTCGACAACGTGAAGTTCCGCCGCCCGGTTCTTCCCGGCGATCAGCTCCGCTGCGAGCTCGAGATGCTGCAGAACCGGGGACGAACCTGCCGCATGAAGGGCGTGGCCTACGTGGACGGCCAGGTGGTAGCGGAGGCGGAGATGATGGCGCGGGTGGTGGATCGGTGATCCACCCGACTGCGCTGATCGATCCTTCAGCCAGACTGGGCACCGGCGTGACGGTGGGACCGTGGGCCATCATCGGGCCCCAGGTGACAGTGGGCGACCGCTGCCGGATCGGCCCCAGAGCAACACTGCAGCGAAACGTGCGTTTGGCCCCCGAAGTGCGAATCGGCGACGGTGCGATTCTGGGCGGCGATCCGCAGGATCTCAAGTACGGCGGGGAAGACACCTGGGTCGAGATCGGTGAGGGTACCATCATCCGCGAGTACTCCACGATCAACCGGGGGACCGGGGCGACCCTCAAGACCACCGTTGGGGCCCGCTGCTTCATCATGAGCTATGTGCACCTCGCGCACGACTGCCACGTCGGCGACGACGTGGTCATTGCCAACGCCACCCAGTGCGCCGGCCACGTCACCATTCACGATCGCGCCATCCTCAGCGGCCTCAACGCCGTCCACCAGTTCGTCACTATCGGCACCTACGCCTTCGTCGGAGGGGGATCCCGGGTCAACCAGGACATCCCTCCGTACGTGAAGGCCGTGGGCAATCCGATGGAGCTCTACGGACTCAACTCTCTCGGCCTCCAGCGAGCCGGCTTTCCGGGGGAAACCGTCGCGGCGCTCAAGCGGGCCTATCGGCTCTTCTTCAATTCCGATTTGAACCTGTCGCAGGCGATGGAACGAGCCCGCACCGAGCTTCCGGCGCTCCCCGAGGTGGAACGCTTCCTGACGTTCGTCGAATCGAGCGAGCGAGGCGTACCGGCGTGACGGCTCGGCTGCCGGTCGGCGTCCTCGGGGTGGGCGCGCTGGGGCAGCACCACGCCCGCCACCTGGCCGGTCTCGACGGCGTCCGCCTCGTGGGTGTGTACGACATGGACCGCGCCCGTGCGACGAAGATCGCCAAGGAGCTGAGCACCGTCGCCTTTGCCGACATGGACCAGCTGCTGGCCCAGGTAGAGGCGGTCACCGTCGCCGTGCCCACCCCGGCCCACGCGGAGGTGGGTCTCCGCGCGCTGAAGCGGGGCGTGCCGGTTCTCATGGAGAAGCCGCTGGCGGCGACACTGGCTGAAGCCGACGAGCTCATCGCCGAGGCCAGCCGGCGCCAGGTCCAGCTTCAGGTCGGGCATATCGAGCGCTACAATCGGGCGATTCGGGCGGCAGAGGCCTACCTCGATGGGCCCCGCTACATCGAGAGCCTGCGGCTGGCCCCGTTTCAGCCCCGGGGAACCGATGTCGCGGTAGTGATCGACCTGATGATCCACGATCTCGACCTCGTGCTGCACCTCACGGGCAGTGTGGCCACCGAGGTTCGCGCCTCGGGGCTTCCGGTGCTCTCGCCTCACCTGGACATCGCCAACGCACGAGTCGAGTTCGCCAACGGCGCCGTGGCCCTAGCCACCGCGTCACGGGTGGCGCGCGAACGGGTGCGCCGGCTGCGCCTCTTCCAGCCCAACGGCTACTTCTCCCTCGATCTTGCGACTGGTGGCGGTGAGTTCATGCGGGTGCGCGCCGGCTGGCAACCGGGCACCGGCCGAGAGCTGGCCGACGTGGTGGAGCGGATCGAGCTGGTGGCAGCTGAGGCTGACGCCCTCTCCCTCGAACTTCAGAGCTTCGTGCACGCGATCCGAGGCGAGCACGACGTGGTGGTCCGCGGCGAAGAGGGGCGTGCGGCCCTGGAGCTGGCGTTGCGAGTCGCCGACGCGGTGCGAACCGTGCCCCTCGCGACCACCACTCACTGATGATTCAGCGGGGCGCTCCTCGCATCTTCATTTCCGCTGGCGAGCCGTCGGGTGATCTCCACGGGGCCGGTGTGGTCCGTGCACTCCGGACGCGCTACCCCAACGCGACCATCGAAGCGCTCGGTGGTCCGCAGATGGCCCACGCCGGAGCCACGCTTCGTTACCGGATGGAAGGGCTCGCCGCTTTCGGGCTGGTCGAAGTGGTCACCAAGATCCGGGCCCACTACCGGCTGCTGCGGGCACTCCGGAACGACTTCAGAGTAGGCCGCTACGACCTCGTCATCCTGGTCGACTATCCCGGGTTTCACCTCCGGGTGGCCG
>JBDTTD010000148.1:0-6477 GCA_039930805.1 Gemmatimonadales bacterium
CCGCGGAGGCGACTTCACCCACCAGGACCGACGTCTTGCTGATGGAGGCCATGATCCCGGCGAGGACGGTCTCCATTAACGACACCGCCTTCTGGGTTTCGCCCTGGACCGTTCCGATCACGCCGCCGATCTCCTGGGTAGCCTGCATCGAGCGCTCGGCAAGCCGCCGCACCTCGTCCGCCACCACGGCAAAGCCCTTGCCCGCGTCGCCCGCGCGGGCGGCCTCGATTGCCGCGTTGAGGGCCAGGAGACTGGTCTGGTCCGCGATCCCCTCGATGACCTTGACGATCTTTCCGATCTCCTCGGAACGAGACCCGATCGAGTTGATCGACTCCTGCAGCCGTGCCCCCTGCTGCCGGGTGTCGGTAACCGACTGCTGGCTCACCAGGTCGACCTGGTGGACCCGGTTGGCGATGGAGCCGACGTTGGCGATCATGGCGTCCAGCGTAGTGGTCGCCTGGTCGACCGCACCGAGCAGGATGTCTCCATTGCGAGCCGTCTGGGTCAGGGTGGCGGTCATCTGCTGAATCGAGGCCGACGTCTCATCCACGTTGGCCGCCAGCGCCTCGGCGTTCTTGGCGAGGAGCTGCATCTGAGCGGCGATCTCGACCATCGTCGAGGAGGTCTCCTCGGTCGAGCTGGACTGGGTTTCCGCTCCGCGTGCCATCTGGCTGGATGAGGCGGCGATCTCCTCCGCGGAGGTCGCGACCGCGCGTGACGAGCTGGTGATCTGGCTGGCGATCTGGCGGAGGTTCTTGACCATCTGCCGCATCGAGTGCTCCAGCCAGCCGATCTCGTCCCGCGACTGGCTCCGGATGTCGGTGGTCAGGTCGCCCTTGGAGACCTCCTCGCACAGGATCCCGAGCTGGGTGAGCGGGTCGGCGATGAGGCGGGCGAGCCCCAGCGCGAGGGCGACGCCGAGCACGATGGTGATGCCCAGGATCATGAGCACAAAGAACCGGGTGTCGTGAAACAGCTGATCGGTGACTTCCCGGCTGTGCTGGCCAGTGGACACAGCCGCTGTCAGCCGCTCGAGGCCCTGGAGAGCCTGCCACCCCAGGAGGCTGGTCAACAGCAATATCACAGCGAAGCAGCTGAGGATTTTGCGGCGAATGGTCCAGTCTTTGATGTTCTGGTCGAGGCGGCCTGCCATAGTCGTACCCATAGTTGGAGAACCGGTGCAATGACTCGCGACGTCGAGTGCTAGTCCCGGAGCAGCAGTACCTTCTCCAGATCGAGAAGGATGATCAGCCGGGAATTCCACCGGGCGACGCCGGTGATGTAATCCACACTGGACGACAGGACTTCTTCCGGAGCCGGCGCCACCGTCTTGGCCGGGAGCTTGACCACCTGGGAGACTCCATCCACCAGAATGCCGAGAGTCCGATCATGGACCCCCACCACTATGACTCGCGAGCTGGGGGTAAGCTCGGCCACGGAAAGACCCATGCGGGTGCGGATCTCTACCACGGCGAGTATCCGTCCCCGCAGATTGGTGACCCCACGCACGTGCTGCCGGGCCTGAGGGACGCGGGTGATCTCGCCCACCCGGATCACCTCTCGCACCTGAGCGATCGGGATGCCGAACTCCTCTTTATCCAGAGCAAACGTGACCAGGTGCAGCTCCGGACCGGGAGCAGGCGCTTCACCGGCCACGGAAAGCCGCTGGAGCTCGTCGGCAAAGCGGAGCAGGCTATCCGCCCCACGAGGTCCTGGCGCCGCGCTCATGCGGACATCCGCTGGTCCAGGATGCGGCCCGCGTCAAGGATGCAGGCCACTCTCCCATCACCCAGGATGGTGGTGCCGGAAATCACTTCGGGGCGGCCCACCGCCGGGTCCAGGCTCTTGACGACAATGTCCTGATGGCCGATGAGACGGTCCACCAGAATCCCCCGGGTGCGGCTACCCATGCTGATCACGACATAGAACCGACGCGACGTATTGGCAGCGGCGCCCGTCCCCAGGAGCGCTCCCCCGTCGCTGACGTGAATGAGATTCCCCCGCCATAGCGCCACACCCTTTTGATTGACCTGATGGACGGTATCCGGTTCGGTTCGCACGGTGGCCGCGACGTGGCTTATCGGCACGGCATAGCGTTCGTGGTCCACCTCGACGATCAGAGAACGGAGGATTGCGAGCGTCACCGGAAGGCTCAGGGTGAAGGTGACCCCCTGACCCGGCCGGCTCTCCATCGCGATCGTCCCGCCCAGCTCGTGCACGGCATTGGCCACGACATCCAGTCCCAGGCCGCGACCGGCAAGGGAGGAGACCTGCTCGGCAGTGCTGAAGCCGGGCAGGAAGATCAGCGACCGCACCTGCTCGGTATCGCTCGATTGAACCTCGAGCCCGAGCGACTCGGCCTTGGCGAGAATCCTGGAGTCATCCAGACCGCGGCCATCGTCGGAGAGCCGGAGGACTACCCTGCCCGACTCCGAGCTGGCGCGAAGGCTGACCGTGCCCTCTGCAGGTTTGCCGGCGCGGGCGCGTTCCTCCGGACTCTCGATCCCATGGACCACCGCATTGGTCAGCAGATGCACCAGTGGCTCGCTGATCCGATCGAGGACGGCCTTGTCCAGGGGGATCTCGCCCCCCGTGGTGACGACGTGGACCTGCTTCTGCTTCGCCTCGGCCAACTCGCGTACCAGCCGGGGAAACCGGCCGAACACACCGGCGATGGGCAGTAGCCGAGTCTCCATCAGAATCCCCTCGAGCCGCTTCATCGTCTTCTGCAAGGCGACGAGACCGCGGTCGAGGTCGACAAGCTCGTTGGTCGGCCCCAGCTTGCGGACGAGCATGCGATACTGCTCGGCCACGGCCGCCTGCTCGATCAGGCTCTCACCCAGCACTTCGAGCATGACGTCGAGCCGGCGGAAGTCGACTCGAACCACGCTGCTCGAGCTGTCGCCGGCTTCCGTCGCCGGCTCGGCAGTCCCGCGTTCGCTGCGACGGCGCTCGAGCAGGAGTCCGGGCCTCTTCGAGGTCGTCCGCTTGCTTCGCGTCCGGTCCAGGAAGATCCGAACCCGTTTGACGAACTGCTCCGCGGGTTTGGGCTTCGGTGCCTTGGCGGCGGTGCGGATGAGATCGATCAGCAGGCCGCTGCCGCGAACCAGAAGACTCCCTACCTCATCGCCGCCGAGCGCCCGTTCCGCGTCGAGGACGGCGCAGAGGTCTTCCAGCGCGTGGGCCACCGTCTGCATCGGCGCGAGGCCCATCATCGCCGAATTTCCCTTCACCGTGTGCAGGCGGCCCTTCAACTGCGCGAGGAGGTCGTCTCCCCCGTCGCCCTCCCGCCAGCGCCGCTCCAGCTGGACGAAGGCGTCGCCCACCTGTTCGGCCAGAGGAAGGCACTCAGCGATGTAGTCCTCGATCAGCTCGCCAAAGGCATTGTCGTCCCCGGCCATGTTCAGGCAGACCGGGAGGCGACATGCGCGAGCGCACGGGTGACCAGGCGCTCAACGTCGGCGGGCTTGAAGGGCTTAGGGAGATAGTCCCAGGCCCCCGCGGCGCGGCCCCGCGCCTCGTCCTCGGGCGTGCCCTCGGTGGTCACCAGCACGACCGGGATATGCGGATGCAGCTTTTCCGATCGGCGCCGCTCCAGGAACTCGAGCCCGTTCATCTCAGGCATGTTGAGGTCCAGGAACACCAGCGTGAGCTCGGGATGGGCGGCAAGGAGGTCGTACCCTTCGCGTCCGTCGGTCGCGCAGTGGACGGTGCTCCCCGCGAGCGCGCCACGGGAGAAGACCACCCGGTACATCTGGTGGTGCAGCTTGGAGTCGTCGACCACCAGGAATGCGTTTGGCATACAGGCCACTCGTCCGGGAAGGGCGCTTCAGGTTATCGGAGGTGGCTGCCTGGGTGGCAAAAGGCGGACCGGGATCACCGGTGTATGTAAGTTTAGCGGTGGCAATCATCTAGCCGATTCAAACAGGAGGGAGATCCGCCGGTACCAACGACTTGTTCAGAGATCCTATGATATCTGCAAGAGGATTTATAGTTTATCGCGATGACGGACTTAGCTTACAGGTTGGCCAACTGCCAATAACCCTTAGCCCACAGCACCCCTGAGGCCCCTACCATCGTTTCCATAAAGCCGCCGAGCTTCCGCCGCTCGTTCTCCTTCGTCATGCCTTTCGTCCGGACGGATGCCCGCGAGGACCGCCTTGCCGGCCCCATCCGGGGCGAGCTGCTCGGCGCGGAGCACCTGGCCGAGCGGGCCCAGGAGGTGGCGGCGAGCCAGCGGATCGCGGTCGAGCGGGCGGTCCGCCGCACCCCGCTGCTGGCCCGGCTCAACGACACCCGCCGAATTCTGGAGGACGCCAACCGCCGGCTCTCGGCCTCCGGGGACGTACACGCCGATGGCGACGTTGTGGGCGACGTGGGACCGGCCGGCGAGTGGCTGCTCGACAACTACCACGTGGTCCAGGAGCACATCGGCGAGGTAAGAGAAAGCCTCCCCAGGGGCTACTACCGTGAGCTGCCGGAGCTGGCTTCCGGGGCGCTGGCCGGCTATCCCCGGATCTACGAGCTGGCCATCACGCTGATCGGGCACAGCGAAGGCCGGATCGACATCCACAACGTCACCAATTTCGTCCGGGCGTTCCAGCAGGTCTCCACCCTCACCATCGGTGAGCTCTGGGCGGTGCCGGCCATGCTCCGGCTGGGCCTGATCGAGAACGTGCGCCGGATGGCGCTCCGCACCGTGGGCCGGCTCGATGAGCTGGAGGCGGCGGATAAGGCCGCTCGCCGCATCGCCGAAGCCGCCTCCGCGGGCGACGGAGCACTGGACCTGGAGCTGGACCGGTTTGCCGCCCACCCGCCACAGCTCACCCCGCAGTTCATCTCCCGCTTCCTCCACCAGCTCCGGGTCGAGGGCGGAGCCTTACCCGCGGTGGTGCGGCTGGAGCAGTGGATCGCCGACGAGGCGCTGAGCGCGGAGGAAGCCACCGCCCGGTCCACCCAGCGGCTGGCCCTGACCCAGGTGGTGATGGCCAACAGCATCACCAGCCTCCGCGCCATCGGCATGATGGAATGGCGCACTTTCGTAGAGGACCAGAGCCGGGTCGAGGCGGTCCTGAAGGAAGACCCGTCGGGGTTCTACAGCCGGATGACGTTCGCCACCCGGGACGAGTACCGCCACGCGGTGGAGCGGATCGCCCGCCGGACCAGGAGACCCGAGGAATCCGTCGCCCGCCGCGCGATCGAGCTGGCCCGGACAGGGGCGCAGGAAAGCGGTATAGCGGGACAGCGGGACAGCAGGACCGACCATGTGGGATACTATCTGATCGACGATGGGCTCGCCGAGCTGGAGCGAGACACCGGCTACCAGCCGTACTTCAGCGAGGCGGCCTACCGCTGGGTGCGGCGGCACCCGAACATCGTCTTCGTCGGTGGTGTCGCCCTGACCACGCTGGGTGCCCTCGCCGCCGTGCTGCTGCTGGGCGGCTCCGAGGCGCGGGCCGCGTGGATCGCGGTGATCCTGCTGGGCCTGATTCTGGCCAACGACATCGCCGTCAACGTGGTGAACCAGCTGGTCACCGCGTTTCTCCCGCCTCGTACCCTGCCCAAGCTCGACCTCTACGAACATGGCGTACCGCCCGAGTTTCGCACCGCGGTGGTGATCCCCACGCTGTTCGGCAGCGTCGAGGCGGTGCGAGAGGCGCTGGAAAACCTGGAGGTCCAGTTCCTGGCCAACCGGGAGGCGCACCTGCACTTCGCGGTGCTGAGCGACTTCACCGATTCCGGTACCGAGACCCGGCCGGAAGACGCCGCCATCGTCGAGGCCGCGGTCGAGGGAGTCAAGGCGCTCAACGCCCGCTACGCCGGCGGACGGGAGGACGCGTTCTATCTCTTCCACCGGCCGCGCTTCTGGAACCCGCACGAGGGCGTCTGGATGGGCTGGGAGCGGAAGCGGGGCAAGCTGGCCGAGTTCAACCGCTTCGTGCTGGGCAAGGGCGAGGGCGCGTTCTCGGTGATCGTGGGCGACGTGGAGCCGATCAAGAGCGTCCGCTACGTGATCACCCTCGATTCCGACACCGTGCTTCCGCCCGATGCGGCTCCTCTTCTGGTTGGCGCGCTGGCTCACCCGCTCAATCGCGCGGTATACGACCCCACCCTCGGACGGGTGGTTCGCGGCTACGGCATCCTCCAGCCCCGGGTCGGTGTCTCGCTGCCCAGCGCCAACCGCTCGATCTTCGCGTCGATCCAGTCGGGACACCCCGGCGTGGACCCCTACACCACGGCGGTCTCCGACGTCTATCAGGACCTCTATGGCGAGGGGAGCTTCACCGGGAAGGGTGTGTACGAGGTCGAGGCCTTCGAACGGGCGACGCACGGCCGCTTCCCGGAGAACTCGCTGCTGTCGCACGACCTGATCGAGGGGAGCTACGCCCGGGCGGGCCTGGCCACCGACGTGATCGTCTACGACGACTACCCGACCCGCTACCTGACCTTCACCCGGCGGAAGCACCGCTGGATCCG
>JBDTTD010000149.1:0-6412 GCA_039930805.1 Gemmatimonadales bacterium
CTTTGGTGAACGTGATGCCGGCGTTGACCAGGGGGACCCAGCCCAGGTAGCGCACGTCGCTGATGTCCTTCTTGCACCCGGGTGAGAGCGCCTCCGCCCTGGTCAGTGCGGTATCGGCGCCCGCGAGATCGCCCTGTTGCAGGTAGATCCGTCCGAGATAAAACCAGAGAGCCGGGTTCTTGTCCTGCTTGTTCTGTTCCACCGCCTCCAGCAGCACTTTCTTCCCGTTAGCCAGCGCGCGCTCCCGGTTTTCGGGCACCTCGGTCTCGATCCCGGTCTTCAGGTAGGTGGCCCCGCTCTGCACCTTGAAATGACCGGCCTTGAGCCCACAGGTTGGCGGCGTGTATCGGGAAGGCATTCCTTTGACGACGCGGTCGTTGATGACCGTTTGGGCCAGTACCGGCGCACCGCTGAAGAGAAGGAACAGGGCAGCGGAGGACACGATTCTCGTTTTCACTCGTTATGACTCCTTTTTCGGGGCCACCGGCCCGGCGTTGTCGGCGCTCACCAAACGGAGAGCCCTGGATTGCAAGTCCCTTGCCACCTCATGAGCCGGCCTGCCAGTTCGGCGGGCCAACGCCGCCACATCCTCGTATTCCGGCTTGACCCGAGGTCCATCGGGTCCATCCAGAACCTTGACCCGTACGCTTGCTCCGTCGGCGGTCAGCACCTCGACTTCGCGCCGGGCGAGCGTCACCCGCTCCGCGCTATATCGCCGAATTCCCGCCGTGGTGCTGTGACGGAACAGCGCTTCGGTCACCTTGTCGGCTTCGGCCGGGGTTACCGTGGCCTCCACCCGGAAGCCGGCGCGCCCTTTCTTCATCTGCGTCGTCCACAACTGCACGTCGAGCGCTCCTGCCAAAAAGAGCGCCTCCCGCAGCGGATCGAGGAACTCCGGGCTGAGATCGTCCAGATCGGTGGACACCAGAACCACCTCGCCGGCTTCGAGCGCCGCAGTCGCCAGGATCAGCCTCAGGGCGTTGGGATAGTCCTTGGGGTCTCGGCCCCCGGCCCCCCAGGCGCCAGCTCCCACAGCGCGCCACCGAGCCGGCGGCGGGCCGGCGGAGAGCACTCTCAGAAGCACGGCTCCGGTTGGGGTCGTTGCCTCGCCCACTACAGGACCGTTGGGTCCGACCTCCAGCCCCTCCAGCAGAATCGACGTGGCGGGAGCAGGGACCGGCATCACGCCGTGGGCGGCGCGCACCCAGCCGCTCCCAACAGCCACCGGACGATTATAGATCCGGGTGATGCCCAGCTGCTCGAATCCCTCCACCGCCCCGACGATGTCGATCAGCGCGTCCACCGCCCCAACCTCGTGCAGCGGGACCTGATCGGCGGGCAAGCCATGAACGCGCCCTTCGGCCTCACCCAGCAGCTGGAAGGCGCGAACCGCGCGCTCTCGGACCCAGGGAGACAGCTTGGCGCCCTCTACGATGGCGATCAGCTCGCCGATATGGCGATGGGGTTCGTGCTCATGGGAGTGCCCATGCGCGAGCTCATGGGTGTCGTCGTCGGTGCTGTGAAAGTGCCCTGGCTCCTCCCGCCGCCCGTCGGGGAGACACACATCCACCTTGATGGCCTTGACCCCGCAGCGGTCCACCGAGGAGATCTGGACGGTCACGCCCGGGAACCCCAGGCGACCAGGAAGCGATCGAAGCCATTCGGGGGCTGCGCCCGCGGCCAGGAGGGCACCCAGCAGCATGTCGCCACTGATGCCGGAGACCGGATCCAGGATGGCAAAGCGTCCATCAGTCATAGAGTTAGAATATAGGCGGTAGGGCGGTAGGGCGGTACGGCGGTACGGCGGTACCGCCCGCCCTACCGACCGCCTGTCCGTCCGTCCGTCCTCAGATGATCGAGGATCCGCTCCGCCAGCCCTCGGGAGAAACCCGGCACCGACGCCAGCTCCGCCTCGGAAGCGGATCTGACCCCCGCCAGGCTACCGAAGCGTTCCAGCAGCCGGCGCCGCTTCGTCGGACCGACGCCAGGAATATTCAGCAGCTCCGATGTGATCGTCCGTTGGGTACGCCGCTTCTGGTTGTAGGCCAGGCCGAATCGGTGCGCCTCATCTCTGGCGCGCTGAAGCAGTCGGAGCGAGGGACTGCGGCGCGGCAGGCGCAGGCTCTCCGAGCGTCCGGGCAGGAAGACCTCCTCCTCCCGCTTGGCCAGGCTCACGATCGGCAGTTGCTCCAGCCCGAGCTGCGTGGCGGCCTCGATGGCCGCGCTGAGCTGCCCCTTGCCCCCATCGATCACGATCAGGTCAGGGTACGGGAGATCCTCGTTACGACGCCGGGTCAGGTAGCGGGTGAGGACCTCCTGAATGGCAGCGTAGTCGTCCTGCTGACCGATCCCCTGGATCTTGAACTTGCGGTATTCGCTCTTTCGTGGCCTTCCGGCCTCGAACCACACCAGCGACCCCACCGTGTCACGGCCCTGATTGTGGGAAATATCGACGCAGATGAAGCTGCGCGGGACGATGTTGAGGCCCAGATCGCGCCCCAGCGCATACACCGGGTCTTCGGCCCGCTCCTCGGTCTCGAATGACTCGATCCGGAGGCTCTCCAGCAGGTGCCGGGCGTTCTGGTCCGCCAGCTCGAGCCAGCGTTGGGCGGTGCCCCGGCGCGGCACCACCCAATCGGTGTCTGGCAGAAGCTCGCGGACTGTGTCCCATTCGTCGGGGGGGAACGGAATGACCAGCCGCCGGACGCGGCCTTCGACCGGCACATAGTAGCGCACCAGGAACGCGCTCAGGACCGCGCTGTCCTCTTCCTCCTCCACCCCCTCGAGAAAGCGGTGCTCCCGCCCGAGGACTCGGCCCCCCCGAACCCGGATGAGAACGCCCACCGCGTCATCTCCATCCCGCGCGTAGCCGATCACGTCGGCATCTCCGGTGCCCATCACCTCGACACTCGCCGGCTCGTCCAGCCGATCCAGCCACCGAAGCGCGTCCCTCATTTCCCGGGCGCGTTCGAAGTCCTCCCGGCCGCTGGCCTCCAGCATCGCCTCCCGGACCCGTACCCGCACGTCCTGCGTCCGGCCCTCGAGAAACTCGACTACATCGGTGACCATGCGCTGATAATCGGGCATGTCGTGCCACCCCATGCAGGGAGCCCGGCAACGTCCGATGTAGAAGTCGAGGCAGGGTCGCTCGCGCCGCTCCTCCGGCAACCGGTCCTGGCAGCTCCGGACGGTGTAGAGGCGACGGATGATCGCCAGCGTCCGTCGCAGCTGTCCCACGTCGGTGTAAGGGCCGAAGTAGCGTGCCCCGGGAATGTCGCGCTTTCGGGTGACCAGCACCCGCGGAAAGGGATCGGCCAGTGTCACCGCGATGGACGGATAGCTCTTGTCGTCCTTCAGCCGGACATTGAACCGGGGACGGTACTCCTTGATGAAGTTGTTCTCGAGAATGAGCGATCCCGGCTCGCTCGGCACGACGATCGTGTCCACGTCGGCGATCAGCCGCTGGAGCAGCCGGTTCCTGGGGCTGTCGGGAAAGTCGGACGCGAAGTAGCTGCGTACTCTGCTGCGGAGCCGCTTGGCCTTTCCTACGTACAACACCTCCCCATCCCTGCCCCGCCAGAGGTACACACCAGGTCCCTCCGGAAGCGTGTCGAGCTTCCGCTGGAGTTCCTCTGGGATGGGGGGAGAAGTCACGGTTTCTTTCTTACGATCTGCGCCAATCCAGTCTGCTCAACAGCCGCCAGGCGTGGGGCACGCCCAGGGCGGCGGTAATGGCAAAGTAGGCGGCGCCGTACATGCCCAGGGAAAATAACGCCACGATCAGTGGGTGGTGGCCCTCCAGAGCCAGCTTAACCACCCAGGCCGCCGCCGCGGCCGCCAGGGCGCCTCCCCAGAGCCGGGCGATGAACGAGAACGGGATTCGAGTCGATCCAATCCGGGCCCGCAGTCCCCGTCGAAGCAGGTGGAATTCAATCCAGCCCGCCATTCCGGCCGACGCAGTAAGTCCGGCGGCTCCCCACCGCGGATCGATGCCCAGCTGGAGCGGCAGGGGGATGGCAAACAGGTATCCCAGCACGATTGTAAGCGCCACCCGGATGACGGCGAATCGGAGCGGGGATCGGGTATCCTGGAGCGCGTAGTAGGTCGACGCGTAGAGCCGGCCCCAGGTGGAGGCGAGGAGCCCGACGGCGGAGCCGGCGAGGATGGCCCAGACGTAGACCGTCATCTCCCGGGTAAAGGCACCGCTCTGGTACAGCGCGCCCGCCACGACGTCTCCCAGGGTCAGCAAGGCCACTGCCGACGGAATCACCAGGAACGCGATCTGGCGCAGCCCCGCATCCAGCCGGGTGCGCAGCTGCGCCGCGCGCTGATTCTCGTTGCCACTGACCCCGGACATCGCCGGCAGCTCCGCTGCGGAGACCGACATGCCGAACAGGCTCACCGGGAGCGTGTAGATCACCTGAGCGTAGGAGATTGCCGCGACGGCCCCGGTGGGCAGAAAGCTTGCGATCACCGTATCTATGTACGAGCTGATCTGGACTACCCCTCGCCCCACAAAGACCGGAACCGAGTTGCGCAGGACGGTTCGAACCGCATTCGCTCCCGCCCGAAGCGAAGGTGTCACCTTGCCCAGCAGGTGGAACACCGTGGGGAGCTGAATCCCGAACTGGAGTGCACTACCTGCCACCGATCCCCACGCGGCCACCTGGGCCAGCCGGTACCCCGCGCTGCTATCGCCGTAGGCGAGCAGGGCGCCGATGATCGCCAGATTCCAGACCACCGGGGCGGAATAGGAGAGAAAAAATCGGCCGTGACTGTTCAGTACGCCGAGGCACCAGGCCGAGAGAACCAGGAAGCCGGCTCCCGGAAAAAAGATCCGGGCCAGGCGGATGGTGGCCTCGCGCTTGTCCCCATCGAAGCCGGGGGTGAAAATCGTGACTAGCACCGGCGCGAGCAGCACCCCGAGCAGCACTATGATCGAGGTGGCCAGCGCCAGCAGCCCCCCGACCGCCACGGCTACCCGGCGGGCCTCGTCGCGATCCTGTTGCTGGAGCCTGACGTACACCGGAATGAAGGAGGCCGAGAGCACTCCCTCACCGAAGAGATTCTGAAGGAAGTTGGGAAGCTTGAACGCCGCATTGAAGGCATCGGCCGCGGCGGAGGTGCCGAAGTAGTGGGCGAAGACCCGGTTCCGGACCAGGCCCAGGACGCGGCTCAGCAGGATGCCCGCGGCCACCATGGCCGCTGGGCGCGAGGTACGCCGGGTGCGCCCGGTCAGGGAGTCCGGGGAGGCGGCAGGGTGGAGCGCGGCGACTGATCTTCGAACAGACGCTGGAGGAACGCGTTCTCGTCCTGCAGACCCTGCACGCTTCGCATCAGGTCGTCCACTTCCGCTTCCAGCAGGTCGACCTTTTTCGCCAGGTCATCCAGGGCGGGCGGTGTTGCCTGGGGACCCTCGAGCCGGCGCGCCAGGGCCCGGCCGATGGGAGAGTCGACCACGATCCCCAGGATGGGGATGAGCAGTGCCACGAGGAGGATGAGTGCGATAATCGACATAGATCGAGTTTATGACGGATTCATTGCGCCCTCAAGGGCGGAGGCATACCACGCCTCGATCGCTTCGCTGAGGTCGGTGAGCAGCGCCGGGCCATAGCGCGCCAGAAACGGCGCCACGGTGAGAATCCGCTCCTGCGGCTTATTGTCCGGCAGCACCATGACCCGGGCCTTGGTGATCTGGCCCAGCTCGATCTCCTGCCGCCGCTTGAGATGCTGCAACAGTTTCCGCTCGATGTCTTGCACGCCGCCCAGTCCCTGGTTCCTGGCCCCCTGTACCGGCCGGGCCAGGGTGGGGTCGATGTCGGTGGCACTGCGGCCGAGCGCCTCGTAGCCTGCTTCCAGATCGGCTCGGAGCTGCGCTATGGCGTGCGCCGCCCCGTCCGGCAGCTGGGAGCGTACCAGCTTCGCCTCCAGCGCCCCGGCGGGCGCCAGAAGATCACCCAGCTCGATGCTGAATTTTTGCAGCACCCGGTCCACTCGAGGCTCGACCAGAATCCCGGACCAGCGAGGCAGAGCGAGCTGGCGCGGGATCCGCATCCGCTCGTACACCGGAGGCGTGAGGGCGAGGTAGCGCAGCTCCCCAGGACCGGCGAGGTAGGCAACGGTTGGGAGCAGCGCGCTTTCGATTACTGGTCGCAGGATGACATTGGGTGAGAGCCGCTGAGGCTCGGCGGCGGCAATGTTCTGGAGCGCCGCAAGGTCGAAGCGCTCCCGGCCGCGGCGGGTCATGAACCCGCCGTCATCGATGACCAGACGATCGCGTCCCTGCGCCCCCTCCAGCATTACCAGCGTAGCGCCTTCTCCAACTGCGACGCCGGGATCGGCGCCGGCCAGATGCAACTCCTCGGCCCGATGCCCCAGGTCCCGATCCAGCTCTCGCGCAAGACCGAGTGCG
>JBDTTD010000150.1:0-6374 GCA_039930805.1 Gemmatimonadales bacterium
CCCAGGTGTCGCGCACCTTCTACGCCCGGGGCCAGACCGGCCAGCAGCTGCTGCTGGGAGCCTACCAGCAGATGGAAAAGGAGGTCGCTCGCGGCGGCGTGAAGGTGTATCCCCGCACCGAGATGCTGGACCTCATCGTTATCGAGGGGCAGGCCCGGGGCATCGTCACCCGCGACATGGTCACCGGCAAGATCTCTTCCCACCTGGGCGACGCCGTGGTGCTCGGCACCGGTGGGTACTCCAACGTCTTCTATCTCTCGACCAACGCCAAGGGCTCCAACGCCACCGCCATCTGGCGGGCGCACAAGCGCGGGGCCGCTTTTGCCAATCCCTGCTTTACCCAGATCCACCCCACCTGCATTCCGGTCAGCGGGGAGTATCAGTCGAAGCTCACCCTGATGAGCGAGTCGCTCCGGAACGATGGCCGGGTCTGGGTTCCCAGGCAGCCGGGAGACAAGCGGCGCCCGGACCAGATTCCCGAGACTGAGCGGGACTACTACCTCGAGCGGAAGTATCCCAGCTTCGGGAATCTCGCGCCGCGGGACATCGCCTCACGCGCCGCCAAGGAAGCCTGCGACCAGGGTCTCGGTGTGGGCGAGGGCGGACTGGGCGTGTACCTGGACTTTGCCGACGCCATCAAGCGGCTGGGCGAGCAGACCATCCGCGACCGGTACGGCAACCTGTTCGAGATGTACCAGCGGATCACCGACGAGAACCCGTTCGAGGCACCGATGCGGATCTACCCCGCGGTGCACTACACCATGGGTGGGCTCTGGGTCGACTACAACCTGATGAGTACGGTTCCCGGACTGCACGTCATCGGTGAAGCAAACTTCTCCGATCACGGGGCCAACCGGCTCGGCGCCAGCGCGCTGATGCAGGGACTGGCCGACGGGTACTTCGTCCTGCCCGCCACGATCGGTGACTACCTGGCGTCGGCGAAGCCGGCCAGGATCGAGGCCAACCATCCCGAGGTGCGCCGGGCCGAACAGGAGGTCGCGGAGTACACCCGGAGGCTCCTGGCGATCAACGGGAAGCGCACCGTGGACTCGTTCCACCGCGAGCTGGGCAAAATCATGTGGGATTACTGTGGCATGGCCCGGAACGCGATCGGCCTCCGGAAGGCGCTCAAGCTGATCCCCGAGCTCCGGGCCGAGTTCTGGCGCAATGTGAATGTCCCGGGCAGCGATGCCGAGCTGAATCAGGCGCTGGAGAAAGCCGGGAGGGTGGCAGACTTCCTCGAGCTCGGCGAGCTCATGTGCCTGGATGCGCTGCACCGGGAGGAGTCGTGTGGCGGCCATTTCCGGGAAGAATATCAGACCGAGGACGGTGAAGCGCTTCGCAACGATGAGCTCTTTGCCTACGTGGCGGCCTGGGAGTATCTGGAGCCGAACAAGCCCGAGCGGCTACACCGGGAGCCGTTGGCATTTGATTATGTGCCGTTGGCACAACGTAGTTATGTGTAGGGCACGGATTCCAATAGGAACCCCATGAACCTCACCCTGCGCATCTGGCGCCAGACCGGCCCGGCAACAAAAGGTCGACTGGTGGAGTACGAGGCCCGCGACATCAGTCCCGAGATGTCGTTCCTCGAGATGCTCGACGTGCTCAACGAGCAGCTCACCCAGCGCGGGGAGATCCCCATCGCGTTCGATCACGACTGCCGGGAGGGCATCTGCGGTGCCTGCAGCCTGATGATCAACGGAGTGGCCCATGGCCCGAATCGGGGAACCGCCACCTGTCAACTGCACATGCGAAGCTTTAGGGATGGCGACACCATCCACATCGAGCCCTGGCGGGCCCGGGCCTTCCAGATCATCAAGGACCTGGTAGTCGATCGCAGCGCGCTGGACCGCATCATCCAGGCCGGCGGCTACATCAGCGCGGGCACCGGCGGTGCGCAGGACGCCAACGCCATACTCATCGCCAAGGACACGGTGGACACCGCCATGGACGCGGCCCAGTGCATCGGCTGCGGGGCCTGCGTCGCGGCCTGTCCCAATGGGTCGGCGTCGCTGTTCACCGCGTCCAAGCTCAGCCACCTGGGTCTGCTGCCCCAGGGGCAGCCGGAACGCTACCGGCGCGCGCTTCGCATGGTGGCGCAGATGGACATCGAGCACTTCGGCGGCTGCACGCTGTACGGCGAGTGCCAGGCGGCCTGTCCCAAGGAGATCAGCATCGATACCATCACCCGGATGAACCGGGACTTCCTCAAGGCCACTCTTTCCGAAGGACGCGGTGCTGTAGCCAAGCCCGATTGATTCCGATTCGAGTTCCTGGTGTAGTCATTGCGAGCCGCGCAGCGGCGAGGCAATCCCGCCGTTTGCCCGGGAGATTGCTTCGGGGATTGCGTCCCCTCGCAATGACTGTCCCTCTAGTCTTCCCCTCTCTCCTCCGGGCCCAGGCTCCACCCTGGATCCGGCTCGGCGCCAACGGAGTCCTGCTCTACACCCACGCCGACCCCATCCCGCGCGGCCGTTCCCTGGCTGAGGTCCGCCTGGTCCAGCCCACCATTATGGCTCAGGCGGGAGCCCTCGCCGGCCGGCTCCGCTTTCTGGCCACGATCAATCTCGAAGGTCTCACCATGCCCGATGGCGAGCTCACTCCCGGCGCGTGGGGCGAAGGATTCATCGACCGGCGTCACCCCCACACCTATGTGCACGAGCTGATTCTCTCGGCCCATGACCTGCTGAGCCGCATCGACGGCGCAGCACGCGTCTCTATCGCCGCCGGCAAGGGCTTCGCGCCGTTCGGCACCGACGACCCCATGGTTCGGCCGGTGGTCCGCTACCCGGCCAATCACCACTTGGCACAGATTCTGGAGCGGGCGGTGCTGATCGCCGGCATAACCGGGGGACCGATCGGGTTCGAGGCGGGCCTCTTCAACGGCGATGAGCCCGAGCGTCCCGGCCAATGGCCCAGGGTCAGCCGCTTCGGCGATTCCTGGTCCGGACGGCTCGCCGTTCTACCGGTGAGAGAACTGGAGCTTCAGGGCTCCTACGCTCACGTCCACTCCCCCGAGCATCGGCCGGGAGCAGGAACCGACCAGCACAAGTGGAGCGTTTCGGGACGTTGGGATGGCAGCGTCGGCAGCTATCCGGTGTACGGCCTGGCCGAGTGGGCCCGGACCTCGGAGGCAGAGGGGTTCTTCGTCTTCCATAGCTTCCTGGCCGAGGGTGCATGGACCGCGGGGCGTAGCCGTCTCCATTACCGGTTCGAGCGAACCGAACGGCCGGAAGAGGCGCGTACCCTGGAACCATTCCGGTCGGTCCGGCCCCACTTCGAGAACTCGATTCTAGGTACGACGCGTTGGACTATCCATACCCTGGGGTACGGGTTCCGCCTGGACGAGCCGGTGGCACGCTTGAGCACGCTTCCGTTCATAGAGGTATCGTATGGCAGGATGGCTGATATCGGAGCGGGGCTTTTTGATGTACGCTCGTTCTATGGGCGGCGCTCCTTCTGGTCGATCGGGATCGGCGTGCGATTAAACGCCGGCATGCCTATGCACCGAATGGGGCGCTACGTGACGGCGCAGGACTCGGCGGGAATCAGGGACCCAGACCACCATGACCACTAGGCAGTTACTCGCGCTGTTCCTGATTGGTTTGGCCGCCTGCAGTGGCGACCTTGCCACCATTCAGCCAGACGGCCCGGGCACAATTGAGGTGTCTGGCGGCAATGGGCAGAGTGCTGAGGTATCAACCGGGCTTCCGACGGCTCTCGCTGTCCGGGTGACTGATGCCGCCGGGAATGACGCTCCGGGAGTGACGGTGACCTGGTCGGTGCTGGACGGCGGCGGATCGATTGCCCCAGCATCGTCCGTCAGCGGAGCCGACGGTGTGGCAACGACGGTGTTTACCCTGGGCCCGACCGTTGGGTCGCAGCGAGCACAGGCGGCGGTCTCCGGGCTGGCCGGCTCCCCGGTGATCTTCACCGCTACAGGAACACAGGCGCCCGCTGGCACCGTACTCGGTGTCGTTGGCGGAGGCAACAACGTAGACGAGCGATTCAGCTCCGATCTGTGGGTGCACGGGAACTACGCCTACACCGGCACCTGGGGGTTCCGCGACGAGGAGGGCAACACCCTCAAGGTATGGTCGCTCGCTGCGGGAGGGAGGCCGACGCTGGTTCGGTCCATCATCGTGCCCGACGTCGGGACCGTCAGCGATGTGCAGGTCAGCGAGGATGGACGGCTGCTGGTCCTGAGCGGAGAGCAGGGCCCCGCCGGCGGGATCTATCTCTACAGCCTGACGAATCCGGCCGCACCTTCGTTCCTGAGCTCGGTCCTGATTGGCGACGCCGGCGTCCACACCGTCACCCTCTCCAGCATCAACGGACGGCTCTACGCCTTTGCGGCGCGAAACCCCGGCTTTCCCGAGGCGCCGGCGACCGATCCGGCGCTCCTGATCTACGATGTGACTGACCCCGAAGCGCCGACCCTGGTGGCTACCAAGCGGTTTCCCCAGCGCGCCTACGGCATCCACGACACCTATGTGCGGGACGGTATCGCGTTCGCCTTCGTGTGGGATGATCCCGGCCTCGTCATCTTCGACGTGGGGAATGGTATACGGGGCGGTTCTCCGTCGGCGCCGGTCGAGATCAGCCGGCTGATAACCTCGAGGAACGGCGTCTGCTGTGGTCCCTCAGTGCACAACGGCTGGTGGTTCCACAACCCGGTGACCCATGAACAGCGCTACCTCTTCGTCGGGCAGGAGGGAGCGGCGAACCTCGGCTCCAGCTCCAGCGGGGACATCCACGTGGTGGACGTATCCGACCTGGCCCAGCCCCATGAGGTGGCATTCTTCCACTTGAACGGTGCCGGCACCCACAACTTCTGGATGGATGAGGAACGCCAGGTCCTCTATGCCGCCTACTACAACGGCGGAGTGGTGGCGCTGGACGTGTCGGGGACGCTGAGCGGCAATCTCTCCAGCAGGCTGCTGAGCCAGGTGAAGCCGGGTGGGGCGGGGAACACCTTCACCTGGGGAGTCCAGCTCGCCAACGGGTTTCTATACGCGATCGATATGTTGAGTGGGCTGTGGCAGTTGACAACCGAGTAATCGAAACTCGGTTGTTCCGCTCGATCCCGCGACCCCTGGGGTAAATCCTTCGTGGAGCCTGCCCTGAGCCCAGTCGAAGGGCTCAGGATGACAGTATTGGATTACCGGCTAGTGTTTCCTGGACCGGAGGTTGCGCCTGGAGCCGCAGCACTCCACGTATTGTTTCCCCGGCGGACATCGGGGTACAGCCTCTTAGGGTCGATCGTCACCTTGACCACCTTCTTCGCCTCCGGGATCAGCAGGTTGTAGCGGTTCCCACCGTACCAGACCTCCACCGGCAAGCTCAGCTGCTTCGTAGTGCCGTCGTCCATTACCAGCTCCAGCTCCACCGGCATCGGCATGGCCCCAGCATTCCGCAGGAAGATCCGGGACGCGATGCTCCCGGAGTCCGACGCCACCGAGTCCACCGCCTGGTCCAGGGTCTCGGTGGTGTAGAACCAGGAACGCCAGAACCAGCTCAGGTCCTCGCCCACGCCATCCTCGAAGCTGCGAAAGAAGTCGGCCGGGGCCGGGTGCTTGTACGCCCACCGGGTGATGTACTGCTTGAAGGCCGGGTCGAACCGCTCCCGGCCGATGATGTGATCCCGCAGAAGGATCAGCCCCAAGCCCGGCTTGGTGTACGCCGTGGTGCTGAGACTGCCGGTGATCCGGTCGGCTGGAGTCATGATCGGCTCCTCCTTGCCGGAGAGCGCGAAGGGGATGTAGATGCCAGGGTCGCCCCGGCGGTTGTAGGCGCCGGGATACTTCTTGTCCCAGTTGTACCGGTTCATGAAGGTGTTGAAGCCTTCGTCCATCCAGGGGTAGAGCCGCTCGTTACTGCCGACGATCATCGGGAACCAGGTGTGCCCGATCTCATGGTCGGTGACACTGAACAGCGCCTGCGGATCGGTCCTATTGTGGCAGAACACTATCATCGGATACTCCATCCCGCCCTCGATGCCGTTCACATTGATGGCCACGGGGTAGGGATAGCGGTACCAGGATGAGTAGTTGTCCACCGCGAAGCGGATATACTGGGTGGACTGGTTCCAGACCGGCTCAGCGGACGGCGGATAAAAGCTCATCGCGAGCGTCTTGCCCCCGTTGGCGCGGGCCGCGTCCCACAGGAAATGGCGCGCCGCCGCCCAGGCGAAATCGCGAACGCTGTCGGCGGTGAATCGCCACGTGTGGGTGCCCGAGGAAGAGGGCGGTCGGGAAGCCCGATCGTCGACCTCGCCGAGGCCACGGATGACCACCGTCGAATCGCTTGCCTGGGCCCGAGCCAGCCGCGCACGCTGGGTGGCGGTGAGCACCTCGCGCGGGTTCTGCAGG
>JBDTTD010000151.1:0-6358 GCA_039930805.1 Gemmatimonadales bacterium
GCCCGGTCCGACGGTACTCATTGTGGAGGACGAGGACTCCCTGAGGGCGACCATACGCCGGCTGCTCCAGGCGGAGGGATATACCGTTCTGGAGGCGGAGAATGGGGCCACCGCGCTCCAGTTGCTCGCCGACGAGGGGACCGAACGGGTGGCCCTGGTCCTGACCGATCTCAGGATGCCGGTCATGGATGGACGCCAGCTGGCGGCGGCCTTGGCCCGGGTCCGGCCCAACCTTCCGATCGTATTCATGTCCGGGTTTACCGCCCAACTGATGGATATGCGGCTGGTCTCGCCCGAGTTTGTTTTTCTCGCCAAACCGTTCAAGAGCCATGACTTACTAGCTGTTGTCAGGCAAGGTCTCGAGCCCTCACTCTAAGCAGCCTAAATCTCCCAGTTCGACATCAGGATCCCATCGGGCGGTATCCTCTGGGGATAGCCCTGGAGCAGCATCCGGAGATCGGTCCAGTGGACCCTGTATCCCAGATCGATGAGCCTCAGGTAGGCTTGGGGGAATTCGGTCTGGCACCGGATGGCAACCCGGCTCACCCGCTCGGAGGTGGCCGAGAGTTGGACCGCCTGTATCAGATGATCGAAGGCCTCCGGGGTAGTCGCCACCAGCTTAAGGATCCGCAGCTCCTCCTTGGGGCGGCCGGCCGCCAGCGGGGTCGAGTGCCAAAGGGCAAAGCCGGTCAGGGCCCGGCCATCGCGCATGAGGGTCGTGTCGCCTATGCCCAGGTCCCGGGTCAAAGCCAGCTCCCGGGTGAAGTCCACACCGGGGACGAGGCGGTCGGCCAACTGCCGACACTCCTCCAACCGGCCGATCCACGCCGGTCCGGCACCGGAGAGGAGTTCGGAGGATCCGCTGGACCGGCGGGGCACGTCATGGACCAGGGTTACCGTCAAGCGGCCGGGGACCAGGCCAATCCGGCTGTAGAATCCAATGTTATCCACCGTGCGGGGCATCGTTTCCAGGCCGATCGTGGTGGCGCCCTGGGCCCGCAGCCAATCGATCCCGGTCCGTACCATCGTGGATCCGAGCCCTTCGCCTTGCCGGTCGGGGCGCACCGCCAGCGGCCCCATCCACCCTTCAGTACCGGAGCGGTGGACCATATTGAATGCCACCATCTGACCCTCGGCGTCCCGCCACACCATTGAGCCGTCTCCGGCATCCTCCAGGGCGTAGCGCCAGACGAGGTGGTTCAGCTGCGGAACCCGGACGCCCACCAGTCCATCCCGGCTGTATCGGTCGGTAAAGGCCTCGGCGAAGACCCGGTTCAGGCTCTCAATATCCCGGACGGTAGCCCGCTCGGGGCCCCGAAGACTCCGATCAGGCCGCCACATCCCGGTCTCCCAGAGGCTCGTCGCGCACGGTTGCCACCCCGCTTGCCAGATCAAAGCCCACCCGCACCACGCGGTCGAAACCCTCGCTCAGTGAGTCTATGTGGGTGATGAGGATGACCTGGGGGAAGCGATCAGCCAGGCTTCGGAGCAGGTCGATCACTGCCCTTCGGCGTTCCTCATCGAGGGAGCCGAAGATCTCATCGAAGACCAGGAGGGATAGCGGTTGCCCGGCCCGGTCGGCGATCATCTGGCTGATGGCGAGCCGCAGGGCCAGGTTGGACACGTCCTCCTCACCGCCGGAGATGACGGCCTTGGCTTCGCCGTCATCGACCAGAGTCGCGGTATAGTCCTCGTCGAGCTCCAGGTCGGTGTAGCGCGCGTCGGTGAGGTCCCGGAGGAAATGGGAGGCGAGGTCAGAGAGCGTCGGCCGTAACGTCGAGTTCAGCTCCTCACGCAGATCGGTCAGGGCCCGGTCGAGCTCCTGATGCAGCGAGAGCTCCATTGCCGTTTCCCCGGCGGCCCGCTCGCGCTGATTGCGCTCCTCCTGCCGACGCACAACCATCTCGACGGCTTCGGCGGCGGCTCTGCTCTCAGCCCGCCCTCGGACCAACGCCAGCTCGGCGTCGCGTCGCGCCCGCTCCGCCGCCTGCTCGGTCTCCCGAAAGTTCTTGAAGGCCGCCTCGCTGTATCCCAGCCCGGCAAGTCGCGACTTGAGGTCGGCGATACCCTTCGTCACCTCGGCGGCTGCGGCCCGCGCCGTCTGCAGCTCCGTGGCGATGGCCTCGCTCCGCTCCGCAACGACCCGGAACCGTTCCGCCTGGAGCGCCAGGGGCTCCAGGGCCCGCGCCTCCCGGACCACCGCCTCGTGCCGCGCCTGGTCGTAGGAGTCGACCAACCCGGTCAGCGATCCCTCGAGATCCACGACCCTGAGCTGCAGGCGCTTCTGCTCCTCCCGCAGGGGCCCAGCCTCAAGGGCCTGGGCCTGGAGACGCCCGTCCTGGGCGGTGGCCAGGGAAAGCTCGGTCTCGAAGGTGACCCTCCGCTGCTCGATGTCGGTGAGCAGGGCGGGCTCCTGCTGCAGCTGATCGATGCGCTGCTTGTAGTAATTACCATTGGACCGCACCTCCTCGATCTGGCGGTCGAGCAGCTCGAGCACCTTCGCGTACTCCACCCCCAGCGGCCGGGCACAGGTGGGACAAACCCCTTCCACCCCGGCCTTGACGATCCGCTGCCGCTGTTCCTTCAGCTCCTGATATTGATCGAGGAGCCCCTGTCGCTTGGTCTTGGCATCCTGCGCATCCCGAACCCACACGGTCCGCTGCTCTTCCGACTCGAGCGTGGCCGCCGTCAGAGAGGCGCGGGCAACATTGACCCGCTCCAGAGCCGCGTCGAGGAGCTCCTTCGACGGCACCCGCGAGAGCCGTTCCTGGATCGAGGTGAGATGCGCCCGGACCTCGTCCAGCTGCGCCTGGTAGCTCTTGCGGGCCGCAAAGGCCTCGGCCTGACGCTCGAGCAGCTGCGCCTCCTCGCGCAGTGCGGGGAGCGGGCCGAGGCGACGACGCACCTCATCCAGTCGTTGTCTGGCCGACTCGGCTTCGGCAGCCTCCTGCTCCAGGCGCCTGGCATGCTCGGCAGCGGAGGAGGCTTTCTGATCGGCGAGCTTGAGCTCGGCTTCGAGCGCCATGGCCGCCTCGCGAAGCTGCTGCAGCCGCTCCCACTCGGGACGGATCGTGGTCAGCCGCTTCTCCGCGGCTTCGTTCGCAGCTGCTGCCCCGGTTTCGGCGGCACGGGCAGCGGCCAGCCGCTCGTCGGCGGACTGCTTGGCGGCGTCCAGCTCAGTGCTGTCCGGCAAGCCGGCCCGGAGTCCCTCGAGCCGGGCCCGGAGTGCGGAACGTTTTTCCTTGAGCCGATCCTGGGCGGTCCGGAGCCGCTCATATCCCAACACCCGGGAGAGAAACTGGGCCCGCTCCGGCGCGCTCATCGCCGCCATGACCGCGAGCTCTTTCTGCCCGGTGAAGTAGGTGTTGAAGAACTCGTCGCGAGTCATCCCCATGATCCGGGTGACGTGCGCGGTCACGGTGCCGATGCTGTTCTCGACCGCGTCCGGGTCATTGTCCCGGTAGAGGGCGGCCTGATTGAGCGAGCGAACGATGCGATACTGGTGCGGGCCGAGGCTGAAGTCGACCTCCACTTCGACCTTCGCCTTCGGCGGCGCGCCGCGGCGGCGCAGCGTTTCCCTGCTCCCTCGGGCGGCGGGCATCCCGTACATAGCCCACGCGATGGCCTCCAGCAGCGTGGTCTTCCCCGACCCGTTAGGGCCGACGATTCCGGTGAGCCCGGGACCGAACTCGATCTCGGTGTTCTCGTGCTGGCGGAAATTCACCAGGCGCAGCCGGTTGATTCGCATCAGGCGCCCGTGAGATCCCGCTCGACGGTATCCATGAGGTCTCGTCCCAGCTGCACGAAGGCCTCACGGTTGAGCTCGGCCGCCAACGGCCGGCGCTCCAGATACGAGACCACCAGCTCCGGCAGCGTCTGCCGTCCGGGCGATCCCAACCCCGTCATCCGTCGCAGCTCGGGGCGGCGGAGATCGAGATGGAAATGCAGCGCCTCGGTCTTGAAGGCCCGGATAGCAGTGTGGCTCAGCTCGCGTGACACATGCCGTGGGATATCGAACACGCGAAGTCGTATGATCTTGTTGGACAGCCCTCCGCGGATGGCCCGGAGACGAAGGGCGACCGCCTCGTCGATCGCGGCCGCGGACATTCCCTCCGCCTTCACCGGTTCCAGATCGAGCACCTGGCTCGTCGGCGGGACCGGGTGACGCTCCACCCGGCCAGTCGTCAGGTCGGCGAGCAGCCACCCCTTTCCATGTGAGCCATGTTCTACTTCGTCTCGGGCCTCGCCCCAGATGTTTGGCCCGATGTAGTCCACGGCACCGGCATACCAGGCGTTGCGCGCGACCTGGTGTTGGGTGTGGTAATGACCCAGTGCCACGTAGGTCCAGTCGTCCAGATGCAGCGACCCACGATTGACCACGGCTCCGCCATACTCGGCGGCAACATGGCCGGTCGGATACTCCCCTTCGACCTCGAAGTGAGCCAGCAGCACCTGGTGTTTCTGGGTTCCCTCGGGCTCGAGCGCCGGCCTGTCCTCCGTCAGTACGCTCCCGTGCGGCACCGCGAAGATGCTGAGATCGAGCTCGGGGTACACCAGGCGACGGGGAGCGTCGCTCGCCACATCAACTCCCAGCTCCTCGAAGAGCCGCAGGATCGATCCGGTCTCGACCGAGCGGGGCGTGTCATGGTTCCCCGCGATCAGGACGATTGGAGCGTTGGGCAGCGCCTCCCGAAGCCGCTGGAACTGCCGGAAGGCGAAGACGATGGCGTAGTTGGTGGGCCGGACGGAGTGAAAGAGGTCTCCGGCCACGACCACCGCCTCCGGCCGGGCGGCGACGACACCGTCAATGGCCGCGCGGAAGGCGCTGGCGACGTCGGCTTCGCGCTGGTTGATGCCGGTCGAGGTCTGCCGGTGGTACTGCCGGATACCGAGGTGGGGGTCTGCTATGTGGGCCAGTTTCACGGGTGGAGAATGGGGCTAAAGGCGGTAAAGAGCAAGAACTTATGCTGCCGAAAACCGGGCGTGCTTGCCCCCGGTAGCCTGGGGCCCTAGCCTTCCGTTCGGACACACCTTCTCATTCTTTGACCTTCCACGTCATGTCCCTTCATGAGGCATCGCCGGGCTCCGAGACCAAAGACCAGCCCCAGGAGACTTCACTGGGCGCGGCCATTGACTGGCTTCCGCCAGTGCGTTCCACGGTCGAGGAGCGTCGGCGTATCGTCACCGTCAGCGGTATCGCGGTTATCGCCGGGCTGATCAGCGCAGGCATAGCCGAACTGCTAGTCGCGCTGATCGCAATTATTACCAACCTGGCCTTCTATCAGCGATTCTCGCTGAGCTCCATATCTCCCGCGGACAACCAGCTGGGCCTCTTGGTAGTCCTGGTACCAGTTCTCGGGGGCTTGATCGTCGGTGCGATGGCGCGATTCGGATCTCCGGCGATCAGGGGTCACGGGATTCCGGAAGCCATGGAGCGCATACTCTCCAACGAGAGCCGGATCGCTCCGAGAATCACGCTGCTCAAGCCACTGTCGTCTGCAGTGGCGATCGGCACGGGCGGCCCGTTCGGGGCCGAAGGACCTATCATCGCGACTGGGGGTGCGCTGGGCTCGCTGATCGGCCAACTACTGGCCACCACAGCGGATGAGCGGAAAGTACTGCTGGCAGCGGGAGCTGCCGCCGGCATGGCCGCCATCTTCGGCAGTCCGGTAGCAGCGGTGCTGCTCGCCATCGAGTTGCTTCTGTTCGAGTACCGGCCTCGCTCGCTCGTTCCCGTTGCATTGGCCGTCTCAGCGGCGACATCGGTTCGTTTCGCGCTCCACGGCTCCGCTCCCGTGTTTCCCATGCCGGAGATCACGCAGCCGGATGGAGCGGCGCTTGCGACCTACGTGGTCCTCGGCGGGATCATCGGGCTGATTGCCGTATACGTCACCCGGGCGGTGTATGCCATCGAGGAGGCATTCGAGCGGCTGCCGATTCACTGGATGTGGTGGCCGGCGCTTGGGGGCCTGGCCGTAGGCATCATCGGGTACTTCTCGCCGCGTACCCTCGGCGTGGGCTACGACAATATCGAAGCTATCGTTGGCGGCTCCCTGGTGGGCACGGCCCTCCTGCTTCTCGTAGTCTTCAAGCTGATCTCCTGGCTCATTGCGCTCGGCAGCGGCACGTCGGGCGGGACGCTGGCGCCGCTATTCACCATCGGCGGAGGGCTTGGGTCGCTGGCCGCCAGTGCCACGCTGCTCGCGTTTCCCCGCTCGGGTATCGACATTCACGTGGCCGCGCTGGTTGGAATGGCCGCGATGTTCGCCGGCGCCTCCCGGGCGCTCCTGACCTCGGTGGTGTTCGCGTTCGAGACCACTCGCCAGCCGATGGGCCTGCTGCCACTCCTGGCGGGTTG
>JBDTTD010000152.1:0-6346 GCA_039930805.1 Gemmatimonadales bacterium
AGTCCAGACCGGTCATATGCCATTCGCCCACCGGCGTATTCAGGGTCCAAGCCCCCGACCGCGCCTGCTGGGCACCAGCTGACAACGCCACGGCTACTGACAGACCCGCGGCGAGCCCGCTGGACACCACTTTCTGCGCAAAACGGTTCATAACTGACCTCAGGGAAAGGGTTGATTCTACTGCTCTACCGACAACTGACGCGGTGCTGCGGGACTGAAAATCAGAAACACACAGTGGAGGGCTGCGCTCGAACGTAGGGATGATCGAGCGGTAACGCTTCGCAGCACTCGAATGCTGGATGTGACTGGGTTGGGAGGGAGAGGACAAACTGACAGGATACGCGGGATTACAATCGAGCATGGCCGAGGCATGACCAAGCCAGCGCACTTCTGGCCACCCACCCGGCGCGGTATGCCTGGCCGTCTGGTGCAGCCTCGATGAAATAGCGCGGGCGAACGGGAACAAGCCCATCTCATTCCTCAGCAGCGTCGCTGAACCACACTGTGCGTTAGAAATAGATTACGCTCGGGGAGACGGTGTTGGATTGCCTGATCATGCCGCCTTGGATTTGCCCCAATGTTTCCAGCCAGGAAGGGACGCCCAACAGGGATAAGGTCAAAGCCCTCTACTGCTTGCCGAATTGCCTGTAAGGTGGGCTAGGGGGGTCAGTATACACCCTGAAAAAAGAACTGTCAATTAGGGACATACCAGATATTTACCCCTTCCAGACCCGGGCCCCGCCAGCCGCAAAACCCCCCTCGAAAACCACCCCACCGCTCGCCATGGTCTTGCGGACCCGGCCGGCCAGCTCCCGGGCCGCCTGCTCGGTTTCTACCAGCCCGTATGCGGCGGGTCCCCAGGAGCTCTGGCCCACCCCTGCGGCACCCCAGGCCGCCATATCGGCGACCAGGCGTTCGGTGGGTCCCGGGGCAAAGACCCCTCCCTGTTGAGCCGCAAACCAGGCGCCCGTGATCCGCTGCACTGCGGACAGGGCCTCGCCGAAGCTGGGCAGGTCAGCCTCGACCAGCGCCGGAAGAAGCTGCATGAGAACCAGATGGGAGACCTGCTCGACCTCCCGATCGGCCGGGGAGGGCAGCTGCTCGAAGGCGCTCGCCTCGGCGTCCCCGCTCAGCCCCCGGGGACCAGGAGGGACCGCGACCACACATCTCCAACTCTCCGGGATCTCGAAACGAGCCAGCAAGGGGGCTATGTCCTGGCTCCCCAGGCGCCTCCCTCCCTCCACGATGAATCCGCCGAGCGCGAAGGTCCAGGTACCGATCGCCGATCGCTTGCCCCGGTCGACTGCGCGGGCCAGGTCAACTGCCTCCGTGGGAAGCCCGTGCAGCTCCGCCAGGGCGCGCGCCACCGCCAATCCCAGTTGGGTTCCCGACCCCAGCCCGGCATGGCTCGGAATCGCCTTGTGAATGGCGATCCGGCCCTGCTGGGGCAGCCGGTGGAAGGACAGAAACCGGCGGGCAAATTCCATCGCCCGATCGGCATCCGGGCCTTGAACTGTGAGCGTTGTGGCCGGGGTGGCCTCCAGGAGCAGTGAAGGGGAGGGAATCGCGGCCCCGAGCCCCCCAAAGTGGCGGCCCAGCCTACCCCGCAGATCGAGTACGCCGAAGTGG
Source organism: Gemmatimonadales bacterium (assembly GCA_039930805.1). GTDB lineage: Bacteria > Gemmatimonadota > Gemmatimonadetes > Gemmatimonadales > GWC2-71-9 > CAVVWJ01. The sequence continues at coordinate 1,630 of JBDTTD010000152.1, forward strand.
AGGCGCGCCGGCGCCTCGACGAAGATGCTAGCGGGACTGGACATAGTCCGTCAGCAGGGCCATCGCCTCCTGTTCCCGGAGTCCGGCGGTCTTGTCCACGATGACCTGCAGGCGGGCATACTCGTCACGAATCTGCTCGGCCGGAAGCAGATGGGTCCGGGTGGCAAGAATCGCCGCCTCCAGAACGGCGTGCCGGGCACGGTTGAAGCCGATGAACTCACGGTTCACCCCCCGGTGCACTATCCGGGTCTCGATTCGCGAGCGCGGCGGCGTGTCATTGATGGTCAGGACCTCTAGCTCCCTCCAGGAGCAGGCCGCCTCGAGCACCGCACCCTTCACCACAGCCGAAGGAACCCAGGGGAACTGCGGGCTGGAGATAGCGCCTTGAGCAAAGAGCATCACATCGTCGACGAGATTGACCACCGCCGCCCGGGTTACCCGCAGGTTGCCGAATGTGCTGGTGGTCAGAAAGGGCTTCAGAACGATGGTCTCTTCGCCCCACTCGACCCCCATGGGGGCAAAATTGATGGCTCCGTCGGCGTCCAGCGTCGTGACGATCGTCTCTAGGATCACCGGACCAGGTCCACCGATGGTGGGGACGAGGCGAGCGTGCTGGCCTCGGAGTGCTGAGGTACCAGCACGCCGTCGGCGGCCTTAGGGAGGACTCCAGGTACCGGGGAAACTCCATGAAGGAACTGGTCGAGCAGGCGATAGCCGTGCTCGGTCAGCACCGACTCGGGGTGGAACTGCACGCCGTAGACCGGATGCTCCACGTGCTGAACCGCCATGATCTCGCCATCCTCCGACCTGGCTGTGACGGTAAGCGAGGTGGGCACCGAAGCCGGTGCAATCACCAGCGAGTGATACCTGGTGGCCAGAAATGGAGTGGGCAGGCCGGAGAACAGCCCAGTTCCGGCATGATGGATCCGGGACGTCTTTCCATGCATCGGCGCGCCGGCCCGAACGATCTCCCCGCCGTACGCGGCGCCGATACACTGGTGACCCAGGCAGACACCGAGGACCGGAATCGTCGGCCCCAGCTGGCGGACCACCTCGGTCGAGATGCCGGCCTCCGCAGGTGAGCACGGCCCGGGACTGATCACGATGTGGCTGGGAGCCAGGGCACGAATCCCGTCGATGTCGATGGCATCGTGGCGGCGGACCAGCGGTGTCTCCCCCAGCTCCCGCACGTAGCGGGCGAGGTTGTAGACGAAGGAGTCGTAGTTGTCGATTAGAAGGATCATGTGATTCGGAATCGAATAGTCTGCCGGTCTAGACTTTAGACTCTAGACCCTCCACCAACGTCTCAATCAGCCCCCGCGCCTTGTCCAGCGTCTCCCGGTATTCCAGCTCCGGGTCGGAATCGGCCACGATCCCACCGCCGGCCTGGAAGTATACCTGCCCGTCGAGAGCCACATACGTCCGGATCACGATGCTGGTATCCATGGCGCCGGTGGCGCTCACATAGCCGATCGAGCCGCAGTACACCCCTCGCTGGGTGGGCTCCAGCTCCGCGATGATCTCCATCGCACGTACCTTGGGAGCTCCGGTGATCGACCCGCCGGGAAATGCGGCGCGAATGAGCTCGACCGCTCCCGCTCCCGCTTCGATCTCGCCGACGACGGTGGAAACCAGGTGGTGCACCGTAGGGTGGTGCTCCACCGCGAAGAGCTCGGGAACGCGGACCGTGCCCGGCCGGCATACCCGGGAGAGATCGTTCCGCAACAGGTCAACGATCATCACGTTCTCAGCCCGATCCTTGGCACTCTCAGCCAGGGCACGGCCCAGTGCGGCGTCATGCATAGGGCCCAGCCCCCGTGGCCGGGTTCCCTTGATTGGCCGGGTCTCTATGCGCCGGCGGTCCTCGTCCAGGCGGAGGAAGCGCTCGGGCGAGGCACTGAGGACCGCCACCTCATTGAATCCGAGATAGGCGGCAAAAGGGGCGGGGTTCAGCTTCCGGAGTCTTTGGTACAACTCGAAGGGGGCCTCGTCCAACCGGCCCTGGAACCGCTGGGAGAGATTGGCCTGAAAGATGTCGCCGGCGAGAATGTATTCCCGCACCCGGGCTACCGCGTCCAGATATCCTCGGTGGGTAAACGTCGAGCGCAAACCAATCTTCTCGGCGCCCTCGATACCTACGACTGGATAGGAAGGGGCAGTTGGACCGGCTTGACCCGCCCGTCCGCCCGTCCGCCCGTCCGCCTGTCCGCCTGTCCGCCCCCCCAACCGTTCCCGCACCAGCTCCATTCGCTCCCGCGCACGCCGCGCCTGTGCCTCGCCGCTCTCGGGGAGGCCGGTCGAGACCAGCCACGCGGTGCCGATGCGGTGGTCCCACGCGATGACCCAGTCGTAGAGGCCGAGCACCACGTCGGGAACAGCGAGGTCGTCGTACCGCGGGCGGGGAAGGCGCTCGAGCACGGCGCCCCAGTCGTACCCGATGTATCCCGCGATGCCTCCTTGAAACGGTGGAAGCCCCGGCACCGGGTCGGTCGGCTGAGCAGGAAGCATTGCCCGCGCGACACTCAAGGCGTCTCCCTCTATGGGAGTCCAGGCACCGCCCGGGAGGCTCAGAATCTCGGTGTCGGGTCCCTTGCTGCGAACCACCCGGAGGGGATCGGCCGCCAGAAAGGAGTACTGCGCATCGGCATGCTGAGTGGCCGCACTGTCGAGGAACAACAGGTAGGGAAGGCCAAGAAAGCGAGCGCAGACCTCGGCGGGGTCCGCGGTATGTCCCAGGGGCTCCACCAGCGGCGTGAATTGCTGGCTCATCCCCCGGCCCCGCTGCCCCCTCGCTCGGTTGCTCGGGGCAGGCTCCGCTTTCCCGCTGACCGCCGCGACCGCTGAGTCAGCTTCACGTGTTCCGATTTGACATCATCGGGTGGGGTCAAGTAGCCCCAACTGAGGGCGCCCTCCTGGCGGTAGGTCTTTCCCAGGGTGATGGCCAGCTTGGCCTTCATGAGCTCCCGCCCCAGATAGAAGGCATGGGTCGCCTCGTCGACACCCAGCTGCGAAAAGATCTCCTGGATGTCCGTGCCCCGGACGAAGACCTCGTTGTTGAAGACGGTGATCGTCTGCCGGTCGGTAAAGATCCTGAAATTGGGATCCTTCAACTCCGCCTGCAGCCGGCGGAGCTCGGCTTCATCATACTCGAGGATGACGGGGTCCTTGACGGTGAGAAGCCGGTCGTCGATGCCCTTGGGGACGATGCGGTGGGTCAGCGAGTAGTGCATCAGCCGGCGGGCGATGTCGACCTCGCGCACCGCGCCGCGGGCCCAGTTGATGACCTCAGTGGTGAGGACGGCCCGTACGCCGGTCTCCTCGCAGATCGCCAGCAGCAGCGCATTCACTCCGGTGGTGTCAGCGCTGGTCAGCTCGGTGATGTTCCCGATCCCCATCAACTGGGCCGCCGTCGGATAGCGCCGGTGGATCTCGCTATACCGCTCCAGCGATGCCATGAACCCGAACCCGATCGGCTCGATGATCGGATCGATCAGGTAACGAACACCCCAGCGCTCCAGCGTTTTGATACTGCGGTCCAGCGTGTCCAGTCCCTCGCCGAAGTCCGGGATCACCACGACGCCGCACTCGGTGCCGGCCAGCTCCCGAGCCACCTCGAGGTTGGTGGAGTTCACACTGAGAACCAGCTCCGCCCCGGCCTCCACCGCGGCGCGGATCTCCCCCGGATCGAAGGAGTCCACGCTCACTCGCATGCCGGCCTCGCGCAGCTCGCGGACCACCGCGCCGAGATCAGGGAAGGGGACTCCGGGGGTGCAGCCGATATCGATGAGATCCGCGCCACTGGCGCGGAAATAGTCGGCGGCGGCCCGGATCTCCTCCCGGGTCAGCTTGGGCGCGTTGTTGATTTCGGCCAGGATCTCGATCGAATAGGGGCCGTAATCCGGCGCGGCGGCGGCCTGGCCGAAGTAGCGGGGGATCTCCCGGAGGTCCTTCGGTCCCTTCTCGACCCGCACTCCGAAGCGCGCTTGCAAGGTCGTAGTGTCCCCTTCGCAGAGACCGGGGATCAGCACCAGGTCGGTCTCTACCGGAACCGCCAGGAAGCGAGCGATCCAGGGAGTGGTCATCAAGGCGGCCACGGTGATCTTCATGACCGCTACGTCCGACTCAAACGGCGGCTGCATCTCATTCAGCACCCGCCGCAGAGACGGCTCGGCCAGCTTGCCGGTCACGAAAAGCACGCGGCGGACGGGCGGACGGGCGGACGGGCGGACGGAAGATTCAGATTCGCCCGTCGGCACAGGTGTCGGATTCAAGTTCGCTATCTGTTCGACCGTCTGTCCGCCTGTCCGTCCGTCCGGCCGTCCACCTACTTCGGCTCCCCCGCCCGGACCCACTTGTTCGGCGTCCCCTCGAGCGCGCCACCCTGAGGCTTCCAGAGGATGACCTCCTCGATCTTTCGGGCCAGCTCGAAGTCCTTGTCCGATATCCCACCGGCAGCGTGATTCTGCAACTTCACGATGACTCTTCCCCAGGTCACACTCAGGTCGGGGTGGTGGTACGCCGCCTCGGCCAGGTAGCCGATGGCGTTCACCAGCATCAGCGTCGTCGGCCAGCCATCGGTCTTGTACACCCGGCGGATCCAGCCGTCCTCGTAATACCAGCCCGGTAGCGCCTTCAGCCGCTCGGTGATTTCCGTGTCGTTATAGGTCCGCTCTTTTGTCGCCGGCATCTCGGTTACTCCTCGTTGAATTGCTATTTT
>JBDTTD010000153.1:0-6298 GCA_039930805.1 Gemmatimonadales bacterium
TTGAGCCCGAGGATCCCTTCCAACCCGACCCGATACATCCAGCTCGCTGAGCCGGTATACCAGGTCCAGCCGCCGCGGCCGAGCTGGCCTTTGGCGGTGTAGACGTCGGCGGCGACCACGTAGGGCTCCACCTTGTAGGTTGCCACTTCCTCCGGCGTGCGTGCGTGGGTGAGCGGGTTGATCATCTGGTAGAGCTCGAAGGCCCGGTCGTGATTGCCCTGGAGTGCGGTGGCCAGTACCGCCCATAGCGCGGCGTGGGTGTACTGCGCGCCGTTCTCCCGTACGCCCGGCAGGTATCCCTTGATGTAGCCGGGGTCTTTCTCGGTCTTATCGAACGGCGGCGTCAGCAGCCGGAGCAGCCGGGCGTCGTCATCCACCAGATACCTCTCCAGCGATCTCATCGCCTGGGTCCGCCGCTCCGCCCCCCTGTCGGTCTGCCCCGCTGTCCCGCTGCCCCCTCGCTCGGTTGCTCGGGGCAGGCTCCGCTGCCCCGCCGAGATGACGCTCCAGCTCTGGGCGATGGAGTCGATCCGGCACTCCTCGCTCTCCCGGGAGCCCAGCGGGCTGCCGTCGTCGAAGTAGGCGCGCCGATACCACTCACCGTCCCAGCCCTGCGACTCCACCGCCTCCACATAGGCGTCGGCCTGGCGCCGGAACCCGGCCGCATCGGCCGAGTCGCCCCGCGATTCGACGTGGTCGGCGAACGACCGCAGGGTGGTGCTGAGAAACCACGCCAGCCACACGCTCTCGCCGCGGCCTTCCACGCCCACCCGGTTCATCCCGTCGTTCCAGTCGCCGATGCCGATCAACGGCAGGCCATGCGTCCCCGTGGTGCAGGCTTTCCGGAGCGCACGGAGGCAGTGCTCGTACACGCTGCCGTGCTCCTCGGTCACCTGCGGCTGTTCGTAGATCTCGTGCTCGTCGGGGGCCAGCAGCCGCATGCTGAGGAACGGCACGTACTCGTCGAGCACCGAGACGTCCCCTGTGGTCCGGACATAGTGGTCCACGACATAGGGCAGCCACGCCAGGTCATCCGAGAACCGGGTACGCACGCCGCGCCCGCTCTGGGGGTGCCACCAGTGCTGCACGTCGCCCTCGAGGAACTGGCGCGCCGCCGAGCGGAGGATATGCGCCCGTGCCAGCGCCGGCTCGGCGTAGACCAGCGCCATCGCATCCTGGAGCTGATCGCGGAAGCCGTAGGCACCGCTGCTCTGGTAGATCGCCGTGCGGGCCCACATCCGGCAGGCGAGCGCCTGGTAGAGCAGCCAGCGGTTGAGCATCGCGTCGAAGGTGGGCTCCGGCGTCTTCACCGTCACCACCGAGAGCCGCTCGTCCCACTGCGCCACGGTGTGGTCGATGGCGTCCTTGGCGGTCCGAAGATTCTTGTAGTCGGCGACGGCCTGCCGGGCCCGGGCCTCGCTGTCGCAGGCGCCGAGCAGGATGGTGATCTCCCGGGTCTCGTCCGGCTTCAGCTCGAGCACGCACTGCAGCGCGGCGCAGGGATCGATGCCGGCGCCGGTGATCCCGCCCAGCTCGCTCTCGGGGCGAAGCGCCGCCGGCGCCTCCGGGGTGCCGTTCCGTCCCAGGAAGTCGCGGCGGCTGGCGGTATACCCGGTCACCGGCTCGGTCATCGCGTGGAACGCGGTCCAGCCGGCAAAGAGGGGATCGAAGGAGTTACGCGCCAGGATGGTCTCCTGCTCCCGGTCGAACTCGGTGCGCACCTGGTGCTGGGTATGCTCGCGCAGCACGCCCAGGGTCCACTCCACGTAGGTGGTGACCGTGAGCCGGCGGGGAGCATCGGCCCGGTTGGTCACCCGCAATACCGCCAGCTTGACCGGCGCGTCTTCCGCCATCCCCAGCGTAAGGTGGGTGACGATGCCGCCGTGATCCTGGGTGAAGGTCGATGAGCCGGCGCCGTGACGGACGGTATAGGGCGCGTCCTCCCTGATCGGGCCGGGCGTGGCGCACCAGAGCTCGCCGGTCTCGGTGTCCTTGAGGTAGATGACCTCGCTCACCGGATCGCTCGCGGGATCGTTATGCCACGGCGTGAGCCGGAAGAAGAAGCTGTTTTCGGCCCAGGTGAATCCGCCGCCCCGCTCGGTCACCACGAATCCGCCGTAGCGGTTGGCGATCACGTTGGCCCACGGCGCCGGCGGCACCTGGTCTCCGTTGACCCGGATCTCGTAGTCACCTTTGTCGGTGAGGCCCCCGAAGCCGTTGTCCAGCGTCAGCTCCCTGGTGTTGATCGAGGCACTGTTGCGCGATGGCCGGAAGACGGAGATGGGTGTTGTGAGCGGGACCAGCAGGGCTGGTATCCCGGCGCTGATCCGCCGTACCGCGCGCGACACCCGCGAGTCGCTTCGGGCCGGCGCCCGGGGAATCACCGGGAGGTCGTCGAGGTCGTCACCCGGCAGCTCGTCGGGCACCGCGGTCGCCAGGATCTTGCCCAGGCTGCGCCCGTCGCAGGGGATGTGTACCCGGGCCGTGGCCCGCAGCATCAGGAGCTCGTCCGGCTTCAGCCGGTCCTTGCGCCGTACGAAGACGCCGCCCGGCTTGTCGATCGAGGTGGTATCGGCGATGGCGTAGACTGCGGCAGTGATCCGGTCGGCCAGGTCCTGGAAGTAAGTGGTGGGATGACCGTTGAGCACCACCAGGTCCACCATCATCCCGCGCCGGCGCCAGTAGCGGTGGGCCGTCAGCAGTTGCCGCAGCGTGGGCAGCCCTTCGGGCGAGTCGATCGTCGCCAGCAGGATCGGCCAGTCGCCCGAGATACCGTTGGCCCAGAGGAGCGGCTGCGAGCCCCGGTTGCGCCGCAGCTCGGACTGCTGCGACCGGAGAGCCGGGCTGCCATAGAGGAGATAGCCGGCCAGCTCCTGGTAGACGGCCGCATCTCCCGGCGTGAGGTTGAACTCGCGCAGCTCCACCTGGCTCGAGGTCCAGGCGAGATCGAGCGCCCGCTGGGCCGCGTGAGGATCGCGGTAGCGGTCGGCCAGCTCGAAGGCACGATCCCGGCTGGTGGCGACGAGCGTAGTAAACGCCACCGATGCCGACTGCCCCGGATCCAGCAGCACTCGAGTGCGCAGCGCGAAGATCGGGTCGAGCACCGCTCCGGTGGTTCCCGAAAGCGGCCCGTCTTCCACCAGCGATACCGGGTCCCGGGTGGAGCGGCCGCGGCCGAGGAAGATCGACCGGTCCGTCTCGCAGGTGACCGCGCCCACCCGGTCCCGGCCGTCGTCCACCACGTGGACCGCCCAGAGCACCTTCTCGGTGGCCGAGCGCGGCCGCCGGGTGGCGGTGATGGCGTTGGCCCACTCGTGCCACTCGGTCTCGACGAAGAGGTTGCCGAACGCGGGGTGGGCGCGATCCGCTTCGGGCGGCGACATCACGATCTCGCCGTAGCTGGTGAGCTCGATCTCGCGGGCCTCATCCGAGTTGTTGGTGACGGTGACCCGGCGTACCTCGGCCGAGTCCTGGGGCACCACCGCGATCTCGGTGCGGGTCTCGATGTCGCCGTCAGCCCGGTGAAAGGTGACCCGGTCGGTGGCCAGGAAGGCGTTGTACCAGTCGGCCGGCGCGCAGACCGGCTGATGGGCGGCGGACCAGACCCGTCCACTGGAGACGTCCTTCACGTAGCAGAACTGGCCGGTGGAGTCGCGAGTCCCGTCCGAATGCCAGCGTGTCACCGCCAGCCCCTCGTAGCGGCTGTACCCCGCGCCGCAGTGGCTCACCATGATGGTATAGGGCAGGTGGCCCAGCAGGGCGACGTGCGGCGCCGGGGTATCGGGCGTCTCCAGCTGCCGAACCGACGGGCGCTCGTTATCCGCGTCCGGCATCGCCTGGTCCAGCTCGGCTGCCTGCGGCTTCTGCGGCACCAGCCGCCGGGGAATCCGCTCGTGCAACAGCAGCTCGGCCGACCGCACCACGGCGTCGGTATGAAAGCGGCGCTGCCACACCTGCGAGGTCAGCACGTTGGTCAGCGCCACCATCCCCATGCCGAGGTGGTGGGCCATGTAGGCGCCGACGATGTGGCGATCGCCGTCGGTGTCGGGCCGGGTGTAGTCCACCGCGTCGCGGAAGCCGTAGCGGCCCAGCGCTCCCAGGGCCTCCAGCACTCGCAGGTTGGCCAGCGACCGCTCCGGGTCCACCATGGCGGCGAGGACCGCGGCATAGGGCGCAACGACCAGATCTCGCCCGAGACCGCGCTTGAGGGCCAGATCGGGCACCCCGAACGGGCGATACTGATAGGTGTGGTGCCGGTCGCGCACGTTGTAGGCGCTCTCGCTCACACCCCAGGGGACCTTCCGCTCCGTGCCATAGGCGATGTGGCGGGCGAGCGCGCCCTCGTAGGTCTGGCTGAGCACGGTGAAGGGGAAGGAGCGCATCACAAGGAGCGGCATCAGGTACTCGAACATGCTCCCGCTCCACGATACCAGCGCCGGCTTGCCCACCGCGTAGGTCAGCGTGCGCCCCAGCCGGAACCAATGGTCCACCGGCACATCGTTCTTGGCCACCGCCATGAAGCTGGCCAGCCGTGCCTCGGAGGCGAGCAGGTCGTAGTACGAGCTATCGAGCGAGTGGGTGCTGCCCTGGAACCCGATGGCGAACAGCTTCCGCTCCGGGTCGAACAGGAAGCGGAAATCCATCTCCATGGCGTAGTCGTACGCCCGGTCGGCGATGACCTGGAGCCGCCGGAGCAGATCGGCTGCCGCGGTGGAATAGGCGGCCACCTCGCGCAGCGTCGCGAACAGGTCATTGCGAGGAGCCCCTTCGGCGGTGCTCAGGGCAGGCTTCGCCTCCGAAACAATCCCGCCGCCTTGCGGCGGAGCCGCTGGATCGCGATGGCTCTCCACGAAGGTGGTGTACGACGCGATCAGCCGGAGACTCCAGGCGATCCACTCCGACGCCGGCTCCGCCGCCTCGGCCGAGAGCCCCGCTCCCGCCAGCGCGGCCCACGCCCGCCGGAGCGGCTCGGCTACCCGCGCGAGCGCGTCACTCGATGCCGGCTCCCGCCGCACCTTCATCAGGGCGACGCGGGCGAGCCTCAGGTACTCGGACGTGGGATGGGCCGGCGCGTAGCTGTCCAGCCGCTCATCGGCCAGCGCCAGCGCGGCATCGAGCGCCCGCCAGACCCGCCCGTCATGCACCGGCTCGTCGATCAGGCCGATACACGCCTGCCGGAGCGCCACCAGGTGGCCGGCCAGGTTGCCGCTGTCCACCGTGGAGACGTAGGCCGGCTCCAGTACGGTCAGCTTCTCCAGCTCGTACCAGTTGTAGAAGTGGCCGTTGAAGCGGCGCATCCGCTCCAGCGAGCGGAAGGCCAGCTCGATCCGGCGGGTCATCTCGTCCAGGGTGATGAGCCCGAGGTCCCATGCGCTCGTGGTCGCCAGCAGCTGGAGGCCGATGTTGGTGGGCGAGGTGCGCATTGCCACCACCGGCTCGGGGTCCTCCTGGAAGTTGTCGGGCGCGAGCCACTGGGTCTCTTCGGTGACGAAGCGGTCGAAGAAGCGCCAGTGCAGCAGCGCGTAGCGCAGCGCCTCCTTCCGGCTCTCCTCCGGCAGCCGGTGCTCCCGGCGGATGGCCGGCTTGCCCAGCGCGTGCGCGATGGCCGGGGAAGCGAGCCAGATCAGGATCAGCGGCAGCACCGCCACCGCGAGCTGCCAGGGAGGGGCCGCTGCCTCGGGCTGGGCCACCCCGCGCCAGATCACCGCTCCGCCGATGACGGCAGCGAGGGCCACGGCCGGCCACATGTTGCGCCAGGCAATCAGGGACGAGCCGGACATGCCGCGCTCGGTCTGCGACGCCGTCTGCCACTCGAGCAGGTGTCGCCGCGTTACCAGCATCCGCCACTGGGTGCGGATAATCGCGTCGGCCGAGACCCAGGCTTGGTGAGGGAGGAAGACCACCGTGAGCGCGATCTGCTGAATACTGACGGCGAAGTCCCGTCCCACCGCCGTGTAGTAAGCGCGCCACGACTTGTCCAGCGGCGGCCGCACTATCGCGAGCAACAACGAGACGATCCAGGGGGCGGCGATGGCCCCCATGCCGAGCAGGGTCCAGCGGATCGGCGAGCCGGGAAGCAGGAGCCAGCCGCCCACCAGGAAGACCAGTTGGGCCAGCTCCACCGTGCTGCGGCGCAGGTTGTCGAGAATCTTCCATTGCGACAGGAGCGACAGCCGGTTGGGATCGCCACCGTCCGCGCCCGGCACCCGGCGGGTGAGCCAGGGGAGTAGCTGCCAGTCGCCCCGGATCCAGCGGTGCTTCCGCCGGGTGAAGGTCAGGTAGCGGGTCGGGTAGTCGT
>JBDTTD010000154.1:0-6288 GCA_039930805.1 Gemmatimonadales bacterium
CCGGGCACGCTGCCGGGCTCGGCGCGGGAAGCCGTGGCGTTTCGGCGTACCGTACTCGGAGCCGTTACGCACACAGGAGCGTCGGCTACCGAAGCTCGCCTCCGAGAGGCGCTCGCGGGCGGCAAGGTCGTGCACGTGGCCAGTCACGGCGTCATGAACCTCCGGAATCCGATGTTTTCCAGGATCGAGCTGGCCCGGAGCACCGGCGGAGCCGCCGACGATGGCCGGCTCGAGGTGCACGAGCTACTGGATCTGCGGATCCACGCGCCGCTGGTGTTCCTCTCCGGCTGTGAGACGGGAGTGGGCGCCGCGTGGTCCACCCAGTTCGCCCGGGGCGAGGACTACGCGACGCTGGCGCAGGCGTTCTTGTACGCCGGGGCCCGGAGCGTCATGGCCACGCTGTGGCGGATCGGGGACGAAGGAGCGGCGGCTTTCGCCGAGCGGTTCTATGCCCATCTGCCTCATGAGGCGCCTGCGGAGGCGCTGGCCGCGGCGCAGCGGGAGCTGCTGAAGAGCTCCCGATACGGCTCCCCGTACTATTGGGCGGCCTATCAGGTGAGCGGAGACGGCATAGGGGTCCCCGGTTTGCACAGTGCTGATGTCGTGTCCGTTCAACAGAAAGAGTAGCGGTATGTCTCGACCGGGGAGCACTTTATGACAGCGCTTCAGCTTCTTCGCGTTCTGCCCAGAGCGGCGGTGGCTCTCCTGCCGTTGCTGCTCGTGTCGAACTGCGACACGGACACACCTACCGCTCCGCAGCTCGGTGGTCCCGAGGCAGCAGCCGGTGGACCCGGGCCTACCGTGAGATCGACCGTGCCTTCCGCCTCGCCTCGCGACACCTCGATCAGCGTCCTGGTTCAGGGGTCAGGCTTTGATCACGGCTCCAGGGCGGTCTGGGCGCTCAAGGGCGACACGACAGTCGCTACGACCAAAGTCCACGTCACGTCCACCACTTTCGTAACCTCGCGGGAACTTATTGCGGACATCACGATCGATGCCGACGCGTCGCTGGATCTGTATGATGTGCAGGTCCTCGCGTCTAACGGCAAGAAGGGGATCGGCATCGAACTATTCGAAGTGACACAAAATATTACCACGCTGCCAACGTTGGCTGGGGTGGGAGACGGAGCGATCGCGATCAACGATGCCGGGACGATCGTCGGTTTCGCAGTCGACGAGACCGAGCACTTTTACGCTGTGCAGTGGAAGAAGCGAGGACGGGTCTGGGCGATCGAAAAATTAGCGGGGGTGACTAACGATACCAAGCACTCGGCCGCGTACGACATCAGCGAGAATGGAACCGTTGTCGGCGTCCGTTTCAATATTCGGGTGGATGATGGTGATCAGGATGGCCATGCGGCGGTGTGGCCTGTCAATGGGGGGCTAGTGGACTTGGGTCCGGGTGGTGCACTCGGCATCAGCGCGAACGAAACGGTCGTGGGCTCCCGGTTCGACTACAACAACTCCGGACCTTTCAATAATCAGGCAGTTGTCTGGACTCGAATCTCGGGCCGTGTCTGGGATCGAGGGCAACTCCTTCCCCGGCTACCCAACGGGCACGGGACCGTGGCCCAGGCCATCAGCCCCGCCGGCAACATCGTAGTCGGCTTCGCCGCCGATGCTGAGGACATACAGCACGCGGTTAAGTGGCGCTTGGTCGGTGGGAGATGGAGAAACCCCATCCTGCTCGACGGGGGGATAGGGAGCGTCCAGGCGAACTCGGTCAACGCGTCAGGGGACGTCGCTGGCGCAGGATTCCCCTGTGGAGAGTTCGGCGGCTGTTCCCCTCAAACCATGTTCTGGCCTGCGACGGGGGGTCGCCTCGATCTCGGTTCGCTTGGCGTGTTTCTATCCGTGACGATCGCTGGTCTGTCCGACGCGGGGGAGGTCGTGGGCATCGGCTCCACCGAGGACTTCCGTCAATTCGCATTCCTCTGGCGTCCGAGATCGGGAACCGTGGCCGACCTGGGCACCCTCTTGGGGGAAGAGGGCAGCGAAGCCCGGGACATAAACAACCGCAAACAGGTCGTGGGGGCGAGCTTCGGCGCGCGGGGAACCCACGCCGTTCTGTGGAGAGTACGATGACCCCTCGCGGAACGATGGAAATCAACAGGGGCGTCTTAACCGCCCCCGTCCTCGTTTCGGCTGACCAGATAACACCGTCCAGGTATTCTCTCCCTAAGCGCCGTATCAGGCAGTGGGAGTGCGCATCGGTGGGCCCGCACATCACCGGGAGCGTGTCCGTTCAACAGAGATAGCAGTCCTAAAATGATAGCAGCCCCACTCGCACTTGTCGGAGACTCTATGGCTCGGCCCTGCTCGTCCGTGACACACTCCGTGAGTGCGGGACTCCTCCTTCTAGCGGTCTCGAGCTGCAATCCAGCTGATCTCACCTCGCCGGAAACTCCGGGCGCGGAGGGAGCCCGGGCAGGCACGGCGGCACCCACAGTCAGTTCTACCGACCCCCAGGCCGGTGCCCGCAACAGCACACTGGACGTGCGGGTGCTGGGCACGGGCTACGATCGCGGCTCGCGAGCGGTCTGGGCCTTGAAGGGAGACACTGCGCTGGCGATCACAAAGGTCAAGACCAACTCCACCCGTTTCATCAGCTCGAAAGAGCTGGTCGCGAACATCACGATCGCCGCCGATGCTTCGCTGGCTTCATACGACGTGGTGGCTATTACCTCGTCGGGGAAAAAGGGGATCGGGATCGAGCTGTTCACGGTCACGATCGAAGTCATCGATCTCGGTGTGGGAGATGGCAGCACCGCCATGGCCGTAAACGACAACAACCAAATCGTGGGGCACGGCGGGTCTTCGGGGGCTTTCGTCTGGCAGAACGGCGTCGTCACCGTGTTGGGAGTGCTGCCAGGGCACACTGGTGCCCAGGCGGAGGATATCAATGCCAGCGGGTGGATTGTCGGCATCAGCTCAGGCCCAGGTGGATGCCGTGGCGTACTGTGGACTCCCAAGGTTGGCGGATATAACCCGCCCGTAGATCTCGGCACGCTCGGCGGTACCTGCAGTGAGGCAACCGCGATCAACGATGCCGGCGTGATCGCCGGAGACAGCAGGCTTTCTGGGGACCTAGTCTCACACGCTGTATTCTGGGATGTGAATCGCCAGATCCACGATGTCCATACAGTGCAGGGTGGAGAGAGCTTCACGTGGGGCATCAGCCCGTTGGGAGAGATCGTAGGCCAGTGGAACGGACCGACCAACCAGCAAGCCTTCAGGTACACGTCCAGCACCGGCATGGTACGCTACCCTGGCGCGGGCGGTCCTCAAGGCGTCGCGATGGACATAAACTCGACCGGACAGTTTGTCGGATGGAGTGGAGTCTCAGCCAGCACACCGTTGCACGCCACATTATGGGCCGGTACCAGCGTCACTGACCTAGGAACCCTCGGCGGGGCGAGCAGCGTCGGGATCGCAATTAGGGAAGATGCCTTCGTGGTGGGCCGCAGCGAGACCGGCATCCAGCGGAGCGGAGGCCAGCAGTTCGTGCCCTTTACGTGGACAGCGGGCCAAGGAATGCGGGCACTGGCCCTACCCAACGGGCGAGACTACGGGCAAGCGATGGATGTAAACTCGAATGGCTGGATTGTAGGTGAGACTTACCTGGTTAAAGGTGCGAGCCGCGCAACGATGTGGAGACCTCAAGGACCTTGAGTCACGCCTGAACCAGTTATCTACGGGACCGACGCTCAGCCGGTCCCGTCTTTTTTTACACATCCGCACAACCCGACCTCCGCATCCGTATCACAGAATCATGATCATATAGTTGCCAGCTCCTGCAGCATCCATGAGGTGCCTCATGCAGCGTCTCGTTCTGATCCTCTTTGCCGGCATCGGTATGCTCGGGTGCAACGACTCGGGGCCCACTTCTCCGACCGCTCTCTCGCCCCAGTATGCAAAGGGTGGTGGCGGGGGCACCGTTTCAGGAATCACCGTGACCAGCATCGGCCCTACCACCGGTAGTAGCGCGGCGGAGGAGGTTAACGATCAGGGCCTGATTGTCCTCAATGCCGGTTCGCCATCACGCGCCTTCCTGTGGACCCCGAGTCAACCCAGGGGAACAAGCGGCACCCTTCAGGATCTCGGCACGGTCGGCGGTAGTGCCTCGCAGGCTACAGCCATCAACAACAGCGGTCACGTCGTGGGATCAACTGGTATAGGCCCGTTTCTCTGGACCCAAACGGGCGGGATGCAGGGTCTCGGTCTCGCCTCCGGTTGGACCTCGGCCGCACCCCAGGACATCAACGACGCGGGCGACGTGGCGGGCACCGGCGGGATCGGCGGGGCCAACCAGGCCGTCGTGTGGCACGTCAGCGTCGATGGTGCAGGACTCGTGCAGGTCGCCGGGCGGGAGAGCCTGGGTATTCCGCCTGGGTGGGAAAGCAGCGCCGGCTTCGCAGTGAACAACCTGGGCCAGGTGGCGGGCTGGATCTCCACAGCAGCGGGTCCCAACCACGCTGCGCTGTGGACCCCATCGCCCGAGGGCTGGATCATCGAAGATCTCGGACTGCTGCCCGGCGACTACGGAAGCGGGGCATACGGTATAAACGATCAAGGCCAGGTTGTCGGTTGGAGTCGGCCGCAGCAAGGCTGCATACATGCCACCCTTTGGAGCACTCAGGGCGGGAAGCTGGTCAGCGCACGCGCCCTCGAAACTCAGGGTGGATGCAGCGCCGAGGCTTGGGCAGTCAACAACCAGGGTCAGATCGTCGGCCGCTTGACTCTGAAGTCGGGTCAAAATGCTACAATGTGGTCGCTCGCTCCGGACGGCTCGACCGCGAGTATCAAGGACCTCGGAAGGTTATCCGGCACGGGCGGCAGCCTGGGAGTTGGGTTGAGTAGCAATGTTGGCGGTGTGACCGAGGTCGCTGGGTTCAGCCAAGGAACAACTCAACGGGCAACCCTATGGACCGTCCGCTAAGCGAACAACGGTCACCTTCAATTCACCGGAGCATCTCATGATTACCGATTATAGGGCGCTCGTACTGCTGACTGCTGTGCTGCTCGCGGCTTGCAGCGACACCTCGCAGCCCACGTCTCCCTCCGAGTCTTCGCTGGCACCAGAAAAGACGCCCGCGGCGAACGGCATCATTATCACTCTACTCCCTGGGCTCAGCGCGAATACCAGCAGCGCGCAGGCGGTCAACGACCACGGTCAGATCGCCGGCTACAGCACAACCTCAGGAGGAGCAGTGCACGCCGTCGTTTGGAACAGTGGACTGATCGTGGACCTGGGGCCGGGGCAAGCGACCGACATCAACACTAGCGGCGAGGTCGTTGGGTTCAATGCGAGTCGAGCGCTACTTTGGACGCCGACTGCCGGCGGTGGGTACAGTCAAGCGCAGGACCTGGGAACTTTGGGCGGTTCGTCCAGCGATGCCCAGGCAATCAATGACGGCGGCCAAGTGACCGGAGCAAGCACGATCGCCAACGGTAGCGCTCATGCTTATCTGCGTAGCAACGGTGAGATGAGCGATATCCATACAATCTCGAGCGGAGAGAGCTTTCCGTGGGGGTTGAACAATCTCGGGCACGTAGTGGGCCAGTGGAACGGCACGCCCAATCAGTCGTTCTTGTGGACCCCAGAAAATGGTATGCAAATCCTGCCGACCCTCGGCGGATCCCGTGGCGTTGCGTTAGACATCAACGACGATGGGCAGGTTGTGGGCTGGAGCGAGCCTGCCCTGGATCAAGCCGACGAAGCGTTCATTTACGAGAACGCCGCTATCCGAAGGCTGGGCACGCTCGGCGGGGCGGGAAGCGTGGCCATCGCTATCAATGCTTCTGGCATGGCAGTGGGTCGGGCGAGCATCGGCGGTCGACGCGGTGTAGAACACGCATTCTACTGGACCGCTACGGCGGGGATGAAGGATATTGGACTGCCCAAGGGCACCTCGTCCGCCGTGGCTTGGGATGTCAACTCGGCCGGCTTGATTGTCGGTGAGACCGCCCGCTCGAGTGGGAAGACGCGGGCCACCACCTGGAGGCTGCCAGCGCCGTGACAGCCGAAAATGCTGAAAGTTTCCGAGAGCAAGCGTAGAGTCTAGGAAAGCAGAGGGGCCGAAGCTGTTTGAGCTCTGGCCCCTTCGCTGCGCTCAGGGTGACAATCCACCCCGTGTCCACTCGTTCGACCGCTTAATACCAGCCGATCGGCTTCTCATCCAGGTTGATGAACACCTGCTTCGTCTCCAGGTACTCCTCCACCCCCCAGTGCCCGAGCTCCCGGCCGAAGCCGGACGCCTTGTATCCGCCCCAGGGCGCCTCGACGAA
>JBDTTD010000155.1:0-6239 GCA_039930805.1 Gemmatimonadales bacterium
ACGGTGCTGATGCTGGACTGCTCCCACTCGATGATCCTCTACGGCGAGGACCGGTTCACTCCCGCAAAGAAGGTAGCGCTGGCGCTCACCCACCTGATTCGGACCCAGTTTCCCGGCGACAGTCTGCGGGTGGTGCTGTTCCATGATTCCGCCGAGGAAATTCCGCTGAGCGCCCTCGCCACCGCGCAGGTAGGTCCCTATCACACCAACACCGCCGAGGGACTGAAGCTGGCGCGGCGTCTCTTGCTGGGGCAGAAGAAGGACATGCGGCAGATCATCATGATCACCGATGGCAAACCATCAGCACTCACCATGCCCGATGGCCGGATTTATGTGAACTCGATGGGACTGGATCCCCAGATTCTGCAGGCTACGTATCGCGAGGTGTCGAACTGCCGTCGCAGCGGCATCATGATCAATACCTTCATGCTGGCTCGGGATCGGAGCCTCGTCGAATTCGTCAAGCAGGTGGCGTCCATCTGCCGGGGCAAGGCGTACTTCACCAACACCATGACGCTCGGACAGTTCATTCTCATGGACTTCATGAAGCGAAAGACGCGGCGCGTGTCCTAGCCGCGCTGACTGGAGCCCGCCATGCGGAATCTTTTCCCTTTCATCCTCCTTTCCATCTCCAGCTGCAGCCCCCGAACCAGCGCGGCTCACGGTCCGGGTGGCGCCACCCCGCTCCCCGATCCGCGGACCAAACCCGGGGCGGTCGCCGACCGGGGAGGGTTACCGGCACGGAGGCCCTCCGATCCCGCTGAAGAGCGGCGGGTCCCGGTCCGCGCCGAGCAGGCCCCTCTGGTCCACGTACGCGAAGTTCTCACGACAGAAGGCCTGCTGGGACGACGGGTGCGAGTGGCGGGCCGATGTGCGGCCCGGGGCGAGAGCAGCCGAGCTGGATCGTGGACCCTGGAGCAGGGGGGTGCCACGATCGAGGTGCGGGGTCTGGTGCCGACTTCTTGTGCTCCGGATCGGGAACAACCGTTGACCATCTTTGCCCAGGTCGAACCAAAGGCGGCCGGCAGTCCGGATCGCATACTCCTCCGGCTGCCGGACTAGAGAATGCCGGAGACTTCGATGTCGCTTTCAATCCTGGCGGATCGCATCACCAGCTGCGAGCTCTGCCCTCGGCTTCGGAAATACTGCCGGGATATATCCATCACCCGGAGGCGAGCCTTTTCGAACGAGGTGTACTGGGGTCGGCCGGTGCCGGGGTTCGGTGACCCCGAAGCGCGGCTGCTGCTGGTGGGCCTGGCGCCCGGAGCCCACGGCAGCAACCGTACCGGCCGTCCCTTCACCGGTGATGCCAGCGGCGAATGGTTGTATGCCGCGCTCCATCGGTATGGCTGGTCCAACCTGCCCGTTTCACGATCCCGCGACGACGGCCTGACGCTCACCGATTGCTATATCACGTCTGCCGGACGCTGTGCCCCACCCGGCAACCGGCCTACGCCGGAAGAGCTGGCCCTCTGCCGGCCCTATCTCGAGGAAGAGCTGGCACTGCTGACATCGGTGCGGGTAGTGCTGGCGCTGGGCAGGATCGGGTGGGAGCATTGGCTGCGTGCTGCGGGTTGGTGGGACCGACTGGGTGCGCGCGGGCGGCCGCGTTTCGCACACGCTGAGGAGACCAGGCTGCCGGACGGCACCATCCTGATCTCCTCGTTTCATCCCAGTCGGCAGAACACCAATACCGGGCTGCTGACCCGTGCCATGTGGCACGGGGTGTTCGAACGAATCAGGACGCTGCTGCCGGACGTCCCCCCACCACCCGCTTTACCGTCTTACCCGCGGGAATCAGCGACTGAGGCCCTTCCAGCTCGTTGATGATCGCCACCACCTCGATCGGGATGGAGGACGGGTACTGGGAGTAGAACTGCGCCAGGGTCATCTGACGGGGCACCTTCACCAGCTCGACCCGGGCGGGCTGAACGTTGATCTTCGACTGGTCCCGAAGCTCGCTGAAGCTGCGAATGGTGCTCTGGAAAACCTGGTCGTACGTGCTCAGCTTACCCGAGGGGGTGTAGCCCATGAGACCAAAGGTCTGACCCCCGTACGAAATGAAGGAAACCAGCCCCTCGATCTGGCCCTGGTCGGTCGTGGCCTGGAAGTAGCTCGAAGCCGCCGGCAGGCCATTAATGCTGGTGCGCGAGGCGTTCCCGGCCTGCACACCCTGCTGGGAGAGGAATTGGCTCGCGGCCTGCTCCGGTGAGCTCTGGCCGGCAAGTGAGAGCTGGATGATCGCGTCCTCGCTGGGGCTGACGGCCACCACCGCCTGGGGCATGTTCTGTTTCTTCCACTGGTCGGGGAACTTTACCTGAAACCGCATTTTCGGGTGGTAGAAGGCGTTCCCCTCGAAGTAACCCTGGCGCGGATCCTCGCCGAACGACATGCCCTGTACGTGCTGGAGGTAGTCCTCCCGGTCTACGATCAGTTTCTTTTGAGCCAGTGACGTCGTATCGAGCATCTTTTCAATGTGCTTGATCCGGTTACCGGGGTCCGGGTGGGTAGCGAGCCACTCCGGCAGCTTTCCTCCCCCACTCGTCTGGCTCATCCGATCCAGAGTCTGGAACACCTTTGGCATTTCTCGCACGTCGTAGTTCTGACCCAGCGCATATCGGAACCCCCCCGCATCGGCCTGGTTCTCCGCGTCCCGGCTGTATTTGAGGAATAGCAGGCTGAGCCCGGCGCCGGCCAACTGGCCGAACTTGGCGATGTCGGAGGAGAGGATGCTGCCGATTCCGAGACCGAGCTGGGCCAGCTGCGCCTTGCTGATCTGTTGGACGGAGTGCCGGTTGGTCACGTGGGCAATCTCGTGGCCCACGACGGTGGCAAGCTCTGCCTCGCTATTGATGGAGCCCATCAGCCCACGGGTGACGTAGATGAAGCCTCCCGGGATGGCAAACGCGTTGACCGACGCGTCGTCAACCACATGGAACTCCCAGGGGAGGTTAGGCCGCTCGGATTGTGCCGCCATCCGCTTGCCGATACCAGCAACGTAAGACTGAACCTTCGCGTCATCGTAAAAGCCGATGGTCTGAGCTACTTCCTTGGCCCCCTGCTGCCCCATCTGGATCTCCTGAGACTCGGAGACCAGTGACAGCTCGCTCCTGCCGGTTACCGGGTTGCGGGCGCAACCCAGGGGTCCGGCCACCAGACCGGCCCCGAGTCCCACGGCCAGAAGTGAGGGAAAGAGCGCAAACGCAGGCAGGCGCAACGGCTTAAGGGCTGAATGACGAGTCATCAGATGATCCTCGGTTCACGGTCCACGTAAGGCGCAATGGAAGAATCTTACGCCGGGGCGGGCTGCGGGGCTGTGATCCCCGTCGCCCGTCCGACACCGCGATCAGGGCATCGTCATGCCCACCCCCGGCACTCGCAGGAACATGCTGGAGATGACACCGATGAGAATGGAGAGAACGATCGCCGCCAGAATGACGACGACGGTATACCCGATGGCCTTCTCCTTGGGGGACTTCATCAGCACCGGCAGACCAAGGTAGAGCAGGAACAGGCTGTAGACTCCCAGAATCATAAGCCACCGTAAGCCGGGTATCAGAGCGAAGATTCCGGCTACCCAGCTGGCGGTGCTGGAATAGGCCGCCACCTTGAGAGCCTGGATCTGGCTCCGCTGGCCATTGAACGAAGGTGCCAGGGCGTCGATGATCAGCGCCAACAGGTAGGGCATCGCCAGGGCCATGACGTAGGTGACGATCGTGCTGGTGATGGCCGAGCCGAGCGGCACCCGGTAGGTACCGACGAACGGCACGTTGATCCCGAAGACCGAGTACCCTATCAGTTGGGCGATGGGTGCGATCGCCGCCAGTGGGGCGATGTATCCGGCGTAAAGCTGCGCCGGAGTAGTCGGCTCGGTGTCGATGACTTCCCATTCGGTCCGAGGGGACAGCAGAATACGCTTCACACGTTCGACGAGGTTCATCGCGATCTCCTTGAGGACACTGTGCTGGGAGCTGGACGAGACGGGAGATATGATGCGGCAGGAAAGCGCAGACGGGAAGAGGGAGGGAAGGACGAGAGGGCGGAGAAGGTACTGGATCGGGAAAAAGGCGGAGGGTCGTCCTGACCTCTCCGCCTTCTCGGTATTCTCCGACTTCTGCGTCCCTTTTTACATGGTGCTCTTGGCTACGTCGTCCTCGACCTTGATAATCTCCGGCTTGGTCGGGGTGCCGGCCACCACGAAGGTGTAGCTCTTGCCCCCCTCGAACTTCACGTTAGGCAGGCTCGCCAGAACGTTCTTCTTGCCTTCTGGCCGAATCTCCAGGGTACCGGCAACCGGGTCGATCTCATCCCACCCGGCCTCGCTCTTGAAGTTCACACCGTTGAACAGCGGATCTTCCCGGCCGCGGACGAAGACGCTGATCTCCTGGTCTCCTGGGACGGCATTGATTACCCGGACCCGGGCCTTTTCCGGCGACACCGGCTTCAGGTCGTCCTCGAGCACGCGCAGATTCCGCTTATCGGCCCCACCAGCGTCGGGCATGGCGACGATCGTATAGTGGCCGCCACCATTCAGATTTTCCCGGTTTTCGGCCAGGGGATGCTCCGCCGAGCCGAGCTTGAAATTGAACCGGTCGTCCCGGATCTCCCGGAAGGGAGTGGCCGTCTTGTAGTCTACGCCGGAAAAGGCTGCGCTGTCCCCCGCCAGAATGGCTACGGGACCGCCCGCAGGAATGGCATTGATGACTCGGACGAGCGCTACATCCCGGTTCTCAGCCACGTCGGCTGACGGGGCGCTGGAAGTGCCCTCCGCCGTCTTCGTGCTCACTGCACCGGTATCGCGGTTGTTCTTGCAAGCGCCCGCGAGAAGTACCACCCCGCCGGCCAGCAGGCCGGTGTAAAGTCCTCTGAGCTTCGTCATAAGCACCCTAGGTATGTGTGAACACGCCCAGCTGCTCTGGAGGCGTGCTTGATGTCCGTCGAGCGGGTACACCCTATCAGCCATCCGGTACCGAGGCTGTGACCTTGATCACCCCGGTGTGATCTGGATCACACTGGCGACGGGACCCCAGCGTCCGCAACCAGCGGTACCTTCGCTTAGGTTATGGGTGGTTAGCAAATCCCATCCATACCGACGGAAGACGGAGCCCCCATGATCCCACGATTCTTCGCACTGGCTATCTCGATTGCGGCACTGACTGGTTGTGGCGCCGGGCGCACCATCCGCATGTCCGAGGCCGATACCACGGCGACTGAGCCCGTGGCGTTAGCCCCTGCCCCGGTCCAGGAACCCACCCCCGCCGCCGCACCCCAATCCGATACCGCGTCGGCCGCGGCTGCCCCCGCGGAGCAGGGCTACGCGCCTTACGGGAACAACCGGACTCTGGACATCCGTCGAATCGGACAGTGGACCCGGACCGGCATCGGCGAGTCTCGGCGGCTCGTTATCCGGGACGCCAATGCGTGGGCTCGGTTCTGGTCGGAGTTGGGGGTGGGCGAGCAGCCATCGGTGGACTTCAATCGCGATGTGGTCATTGCGGTGGCCGCAGGCCAACGCCCGGCCGGAGGCTATGAGATCGCAATCGACCGGGTAACCCAGGCGGACGGCCAACTGATGGTGGATGTGGTGGAGCGCACCCCGGGGCCGAACTGCATGACCACCGCTTCCCTGACCCAGCCGGTGGACGTGGTGGTGGTGCCCGCCGTCGATGCAAAAAGCCCCAGCTTCATGGAGCGCAAGGAGATACGGGGCTGCCGCTAGCACCGAAAATCAGCCCGGCCGAGGTTTCCGGATAGAGCAGGGCGCCTATCTACAGATGGGAGCCCAAGATCCGGGGCTTCGGCCGGGCCGGCCCGACAATCCGAGCTTGGTCGTCGGTTAAGGATGCCAGCCTAACTAATTGCCTTCCATACACTTATGCCATACTTGACTTGGTGCTCTGGCGGGTCGTAATTCACCCGCAGGGCCTACTTTGGGGTCCGCTCGCTCAACACCTGCCCGGTGGACCCACTCGTCGCCAAGGACAAAAAAGACCGCGATGTCGTCGAATCCCAACCTTAAAGTGGCATCATCATATCGTCCGTCTGCCACCCCGATCGAATACGAGAACGACCGGCATCCTAGTCTGGTGCCGGAGGAGCTCATTCCACCGGTCGCCAGGGTCGAGCCTCGAGTCCACGACCTCCATGGCGAGACCAGAATCGATGATTACTTCTGGCTTCGCGATCGGAACGATCCTGAAGTCCTGGCCTATCTCGAAGCAGAGAATCGGTACACTGGC
>JBDTTD010000156.1:0-6232 GCA_039930805.1 Gemmatimonadales bacterium
ACGGCGCCGGCCTGGCGATGGCGACGATGGACCTGGTGAAATACTACGGCGGCGAACCGGCCAACTTCCTGGATATCGGTGGCAGCTCCAATCCGGAGAAGGTCATCAGCGCGCTCAAGATCATCACCAGCGACCCCAACGTGAAGGCCATCCTGTTCAACATCTTCGGTGGGATCACCCGGACCGACGACGTGGCCAACGGCATCGTGGCCGCCACCCGGCAGTTCAAGGTGAAGGTGCCCATTGTCATCCGGCTGACCGGCACCAACGAGACCGAGGCGATCAAGATCCTGGAGGCCGTCGGCATGCGGGCGTTGAGCGACATGGATCAGGCGGTGGAGCAGGTGGTGCGCCTGGCCCGGGAGGCAGCGTGAGCATCTTCATCGACCGGAAGACACGGCTCGTGGTTCAGGGGATTACCGGCCGCGAGGGTGGCTTCCATACCCGCCAGATGCTGGAGTACGGCACCGCGGTGGTGGCCGGCGTGACGCCGGGGAAGGGCGGCCAGAAGTTCGAGGACAAGGTGCCGATCTTCAACACCGTCGCCGAGGCGGTCAAGGCTACCAAAGCCAACTGCTCGGTGATCTATGTGCCGCCCATGGCCGCGGCCGGCGCCATCTTCGAGGCGGTGGACGCCGGAATTCCCCTCGTGGTGTGCATCACCGAGGGGATCCCGGTCATGCACATGAGCCGGGTGATGCCGTTCGTGCGGTCCCGGGGCGCGCGTCTCATCGGGCCCAACTGTCCCGGACTCATTACGCCGGGCGAGAGCAAGGTGGGGATCATTCCGGGGAACATCTGTGCTCCCGGCCGGGTGGGCCTGGTCTCCCGCAGCGGCACGTTGACGTACGAGGTAGTGAATCATCTCACCAGGAACGGCATCGGCCAAAGCACCTGCGTCGGCATCGGCGGCGATCCCATCATCGGCACCGACTTCATCGACTGCCTCAGGGCGTTCCAGGAGGACCCCGGCACCGACGCCATCGTCGTGATCGGCGAGATCGGCGGGACCGACGAGCAGAACTCCGCCGCTTTCGTGAAGCAGAAGGTGACCAAGCCGGTCATCGGGTTCATCGCGGGGCAGACCGCTCCGAAGGGACGCCGGATGGGGCACGCCGGGGCCATCATCTCCGGCTCATCCGGCACGGCGGAAGAAAAGCTGGCGGCGTTCGAGGCCGCCGGCATAGGCATCATGCGGCGCCCGGTTGACGTCGTGGCGCTCCTCAAATCCAGGCTCTAGACTCACGTACTTCAGGAGACATCGTGCCAGCTACACTGACACTCGGCATTGTGAAGCCCGACGCGGTCGCCGGCGGGAAGACCGGGGCAATACTCGCCCATCTGCAGAAGGCCGGCTTCGTCCCTCGCGCCGTACGCCTGGTGCGGCTTACCAGGCCCGAGGCCGAGAAGTTCTACGAGGTCCACCGGGGACGGCCTTTTTATGATGAGCTGGTCGCCTTCATGACCAGCGGACCCTGCCTCCCCATGGCGCTGGAGCGGGACGATGCCGTGGCCCAGATGCGGAACGTCATCGGCGCTACCGACCCGGCCGAGGCGGCGCCGGGCACCATCCGGAAGCTCTTCGCCGAATCGAAGGGCAAGAACGCCATCCACGCCTCAGACAGCGCCGAGAATGCGGCCCGGGAGGTTGCCTTCTTCTTTACGGAAGGGGAGTTAGCAGGTCTTTGGGGGAAGGCGTAAGCGAGGAACGAAGAGCGTAACCGGAGTCATTGCGAGGCGGTGAAACCGCCGAAGCAATCCCGTGGAAGCCCGCTGGATTGCTTCGGGTCGCTGCGCTCCCTCGCAACGACTCCGCGTACCCCTTTCTTTCCCCGCTCACGCTGTTTCTTCCCCCCTCCCCTGACTTGATCTATGTCGTTGTCGCCGCTACTTTAAGCGGCTATGCTGCGAGTAGACATACGGGATCTTCAGCGGGGCCCGGTCCGGACCGTGGGAGAGCTTCAGCCCGATGATCCCGCGTTCAAGGGCCTGGATTTGAACCTGATCGGTCCGGTCACCGTTACCGGCCAGCTCCAGGCCACGAACCAGGGCGAGTACTTGTGGCGGGGCAGGTTCGAGGGCGCGCTGCAGAGCGAGTGCCGGCGCTGCCTGGCCGACGTTCAGATCGACCTGGACATCGACGTCGATGCCGCCATCTTCAGCACCGATCCGGAGGCGGCGGACGACCCCGACTTCTATCCGCTGCTGGAGCGCGCGTCGCACATCGACATCCGGGACGTCGCGCGGGAAGAGTTGGCGTTGGCGGTGCCCGCCCGCCTGTTGCTCTGCCGGGAAGACTGTGCCGGGCTCTGTCTGACCTGTGGAGCGGACCTGAACGCGGGACCCTGCGGTTGCACGGCGCCCGCCGAACCTGTTCGAGGATCCAATGGCAGTTCCGAAGCGTCGAACCTCTAAGGCCCGGAAGCGCTCGCGCCGTGGGCACCACATCGCGGCCAGCGTCCGTCCCCAGGCGTGCCCCCGATGCGGCTCTCCCAAGCTCTCGCATCGCGTCTGCGATTCGTGTGGCTATTATCGGGGAAAGAAGCAGGTTGAGGTCGAGGACGCCTGAGGGTGATCCGCGTGGCGGTGGACGCTATGGGGGGCGACACCGCCCCGCAGGCGGAGATCGCCGGCGTAGTGCAGGCGCTGACCTCGCTGACGGGCAAATTCACCATCCAGCTGGTGGGGCGCCCCGACGTCATCAAGGCCGAGCTCGCCAAGCATCCTGAGGCCGACCAGAGCCGCATAGAGCTTCACGAGGCGCCCGACGTCATCGGCATGGCGGAGAAGCCCCTCGCCGCCGTTCGCAAGAAACCCAAGTCCAGCGTCGTCATCGGTCTCGGCCTCCAGAAGGCCGGCCAGTCCGACGCGTTCGTGTCCGCCGGCAACACCGGCGCCATTCTCGCCGCATCCACCATCCTGCTGGGCCTGCACGACGGGGTCGAACGGGCCACCGTCGCCACCCTGTTTCCCACCCTGACCCAGCCGGTGCTGGTGCTCGACGGCGGCGCCAACGTCGATTGCTCGGCCCGCGAGCTGGTCAACTTCGCCTACCTCGGCAGCGTCTACATGCGTGACGTGCTGCGCCGGCCGAGCCCGACCGTCGCCCTGCTCAACGTGGGCGAGGAGGAGGAGAAGGGCAACGCCATCACCCGGGAGGCCCATGGCCTCCTCAAGAAGAGCCCCGGCCTCCACTACGTCGGGAACGTCGAAGGTCGCGATATCGTCGCCGGGCATCACAAGTTCGGCATGCTGGACGTGGTGGTGTGCGACGGCTTCGTGGGCAACGTGGTGCTCAAGTTCTATGAATCGGTCGCCCGCCTGTTCATCGGGCTGATCAAACAGCAGCTGCCCGAGATGCTCCAGCGGCCCGAGATGAAGGAGCTGTTCCGGATCCTGGACTACTCCGAGTACGGCGGTGCACCGCTTCTCGGAGTGAAGGGCGTGGCCATCATCTGTCACGGGGCCTCTCCCGCCAACGCGATCAAGAACGCGGTGCGGGTGGCGGTGCAGTCGGTCGAAGCCGACCTCAGCAAGCACATCGGCGCCGAGTTCGCGCAGCGGGAAGCGGCGGTCCAGGCGTGATGCAGCGCCCCTTTGCCGAGATGGCCAGTATCGGCGTCGCCGTCCCACCCGGAATCCTCACCAACGCGGATCTCACCCGGACGCTGGACACCTCCGACGACTGGATCGTGGAGCGAACCGGGATCCGTGAGCGCCATATCGCCACGCCCGACCAGTCGGTGGCCATGCTGAGCTGCGAGGCCAGCGTGAAGGCGCTCGAGGCAGCCGGGCTCACCGCCAAGGATCTCGACGCCATCGTGCTGGCCACGGCCACCCCCGATCGCCTGCTCCCGTCCACCGCGTGCGACCTCCAGGCCCTGCTCGGCGCGGACAATGCCGCCGCTTTCGATATCTCAGCGGCCTGCCCCGGGTTCGTGTTCGCTACCACCGTAGCCGAGGGCCTCATCGCCTCGGGCCAGAGCGAGACGGTGCTGGTTATCGGAGCGGAAAAGCTGTCCACCATCACCGACTTC
Organism: Gemmatimonadales bacterium; assembly: GCA_039930805.1. Lineage (GTDB taxonomy): Bacteria > Gemmatimonadota > Gemmatimonadetes > Gemmatimonadales > GWC2-71-9 > CAVVWJ01. The sequence goes on from JBDTTD010000156.1 coordinate 4,038, forward strand.
CAGGACCGGTCCACCGCCATTCTTTTCGGGGACGGAGCCGGTGCCGCCATCATTCGCCGGAAAACGGACCAGAACGGCCGCGGCATCCTGTCCACCTTCCTCAAGTCGGACGGGAAGCTCGCCCCGCTGCTCTATCGGCCGGGCGGCGGCGCCGCCGACCCGATCAGCGAGAAGGTGGTGTGTGAGCGGTCGCACTACATGAAGATGGCCGGGCGTGAAGTGTTCAAGGCGGCGGTACTGGCCATGGCCGAAGCCTGCGATGAAGCCTTGAATCGCGCCGGTGTGACCGCCGATGACATCGATCTGCTGATCCCGCACCAGGCCAACATCCGGATCATCGAGTCCACCGCCAAGCACGCCGGGGTCTCCATGAGCAAGGTCATGGTCAACGTGGATCGCTACGGCAACACATCGTCCGCATCCATCCCGCTGGCGCTCGACCAGGCCATCACCGAAGGCCGGGTCAAGCCCGGCTCGCTCCTGCTGCTGGTCGCGTTTGGAGCCGGGTTCACCTGGGGCAGCGCCGTCATCCGGTGGTGACCGTGGTCATGTGTCCCGGCCAAGGGGCACAAAAGGTCGGAATGGGCAAGGACCTGGCCGAGCGGTTTCCGGTGGCCAGGGATACCTTCGCGGCCATCGACGAGGCGCTGGGTACGGCCCTCTCCCGCCTCATGTGGGAGGGCCCGGAGGAAGAGCTGACCCTGACCCACAACGCGCAGCCCGCCATCCTGGCCCATTCCGCGGCGGTGCTGGCGGTAGTGGGGAGTCGGCTGGGCACGCCCGGCGCCGGGGCAGGGCACAGTCTGGGCGAGTACAGCGCCCACGTCGCCGCCGGGACCCTGAGCGATGTGGATGCCGCCCGCCTGGTGCGCCGCCGCGGGGAGCTGATGCTCGAGGCGGGCCGCCGCCGGCCCGGAACTATGGCCGCGGTGCTCGGCCTGGCCACCGCGGAGGTCGAGGCCGCGTGCGACGAAGCCTCGGGCCCCGAGGGTCTGGCTGTTCCCGCCAACCTCAACTCGCCCGATCAGACGGTGATCTCGGGTGATCCTGTGGGTGTCGGCCGGGCCGGGGAAGGCTGCAAGGCCCGCGGTGCCAAGCGGGTCATTCCACTCAACGTGAGCGGCGCATTTCACTCGCCTCTCATGGCCCCGGCAGTTGATGGTCTGCGAGAGGCCCTGGCCGAGGCCACTTTTGCCGACCCGGCGTTCCCTGTCATCGCCAACGCGAGCGGCGAGGCGCTGCTCACGGGTATGGACGCCAAGCGGCTCCTGGCAGATCAGCTCACCGCGCCGGTGCGGTGGGTGGCCTGCATGCAGGCCGCGGCCGTGCTCTGTCCCGGCGCCACGTTCGTCGAGATAGGGCCGGGGGCGGTGCTGTACGGCCTGCTCAAGCGGATCGTGCCGGGGAGCAAGGCGATTACGCTGGGAACTGCAGATGAGGTGGAGAAGTTCCTCCAGTGAGCGACATCGACCTCAGCGGCAAGACCGCCTTCGTCACCGGCAGCACCCGCGGCATCGGGCTCGCCATCGCCCAGACGCTGTACGGCGCGGGAGCCAAGGTGGCGGTCGTCGGCCGGGACCTGGAGCGGGCCCGGGCGGTGGCCACCAGCCTGGGGGAGCGAGCCGCCGGAGTGGCCTGCGACGTCGCCAAGTCGGATCAGGTCGAGGCGGCAGTCGCCGCGGCCGAGAAGGCGCTGGGGCCGATCGACATCCTGGTCAACAACGCGGGAATCACCCGGGACAACATTCTGCTGCGGCTGACCGATGACGACTGGGACGCGGTGCTTGACGCCAATTTGAAGGGGGCCTTCCTCACCATCCGGGCCACCATCAAGGGCATGATGAAGCGCCGTGCCGGGCGCATCATCAATATCACCAGCATCGTGGGCTTGATCGGGAACAAAGGGCAGGCAAATTACGCGGCGAGCAAGGCCGGACTCATCGGCCTTACCAAGTCGGTTGCCAAGGAGTACGCCAGCCGGAATATTCTGGCCAACTGCATCGCTCCGGGCTTTATCGAGACCGACATGACCGATGCCTTGCCCAAGGAAGCGCGGGACACATTATTAGAGCAGATCGCGCTGGGCCGCCTGGGCCGGCCCGAGGACGTCGCAGGGACCGTGCTGTTTCTGGCTTCCGATCTGGCGGGATACATCACCGGCCAGGTGCTGGTCGTTGACGGTGGAATGGTGATCT
>JBDTTD010000157.1:0-6221 GCA_039930805.1 Gemmatimonadales bacterium
CAGCGCTTGCTGGCGATATTGGGGTGATCGAGCAGCAGCTCGAGCGCACCTTCGGTGTCCACCACCGGAGGGCCCGCATCGACCGACGCCCGGCGGGCCCTGGCCTCCTCACTCTCAGCCGCCTCGGGGAAATAGATGGGGCAGTCCTCGACCAGCCGCTGGCCCGGAATTGCCGCCACCGTCTGGCCATGATGCCGCACCCGGAAGATCCCATCGTCGGTGACCTGGCCGATCGAAGTGGCGCTGAGCTCCCACCGGGCGCACACCGCCTGGATCTCCTCTACCCGGCCGGGCTCGGCGACAATGAGCATCCGCTCCTGGGATTCGGAAAGCAGGATCTCGTACGGACTCATCCCCGGCTCACGGGTAGGCACCAGCCCGGTGTCGATCTCGACGCCGACGCCGCCGCGAGCGGCCATCTCGGCGGATGAGCTGGTGAGTCCCGCGGCACCCATGTCCTGGATGGCGACGATGAGCCCCGAGGTAATCAACTCGAGGCTCGCCTCCAGCAGGAGCTTCTCGGTGAAGGGATCTCCCACCTGAACCTGAGGCCGGCGAGCCTCGCTCTTCTCCGAGAGCTCCTCCGAGGCGAAGCTGGCGCCGTGGATTCCATCCCGACCGGTCCGCGCGCCCACCGCGAGAAGCACGTTGCCCACCCCATGCGCGGCAGCCCGGATCAGATCGCTTTCCCTGAGGAGCCCGACGCACATGGCATTGACCAGCGGATTGCCGCTGTACCCGGCCGCAAAGCTCACCTCGCCGCCCAGCGTCGGCACGCCGACGCAGTTACCGTAGTCGCCCACGCCGCGAACGACGCCGGCAAACAGATACCGGTTCCGGGGCTCCTCCAGCGGTCCGAACCTGAGACTGTTGAGCAACGCCACCGGACGAGCGCCCATGGTGAATACATCCCGCAGGATGCCACCTACGCCGGTGGCCGCCCCCTGGTAGGGCTCGACGGCGGACGGGTGGTTATGGGATTCGATCTTGAACGCGACCGCCCAGCCTTCAGGGAGCCGGAGCACCCCGGCGTTCTCGCCCGGCCCCTGAACCACCTGGGGGCCGGTGGTAGGGAACGTCTTCAGGATCGGCTTGGAATGCTTGTACGAGCAGTGCTCCGACCACAGGGCCGAAAACACCCCCAGCTCGGTGAACGTGGGCGTCCGGCCGAGCAAGTCCACCATGCGGTCGTACTCGACCTGGTTGAGGTTGTGCTCTCGAACCAGGGCCGCCGTCACCGGGGGCTCGCCTGGAAGCGACACCGCCTCGAGGCCGGTGCTGGCCACGCTCGAACCGGTCATCGGCGTCTACTCAGCGGGGACTTCCCGGTCCGCGCGGTTTGGCCGTCCCGCGGGGGGAGCCCCGGAAAGTGGAGAGCGCGTCGGCAAGCACCCGGGTGATCACGTTGGGATGATCCTCCTTGGCCACGGCATCGAGCTCGCCGGCGTCGAGCCACATGCCGCCGCACTGGGGGCATGTCTCGATGGTGACGCCGTGGTACTCGCTGCTGGCCAGGTCGTAACCGTCCTTCGGGCACTTCATGAAATGGGACTTCCGCTCCGCATCCAGACTGGCCGCCGTTGCACGCTCCCTTTGCTTTCGCAACAGCTCGGCGTCCTCCTTGGCGAAGTATTCGTCTTCGTTTCGGCTTGGCTTCTCGGGCTTCATTGCTGGGTGCCCCTCAGTTGGAGCTCTCCTGGTGGGAGCTGATCATGGAGGTGAAGAATCCGCTTCCGCCGGTCAGGCCGAGCAGCCGGTCGGAAGCACGTTCCGGATGAGGCATGATGCCCACGACATTGCCGCCCGCATTGCAGATGCCAGCGATGTGGTTGGCTGAGCCGTTAGGGTTGGGCTGAAACGGGGAGCGTTCGGTGGCGGCCACGTAGCGCAGGACCACTCGACCCTCTGCCTCCAACATGCGGAGGGTATCCGGAGCCGCGACGAAGCGGCCGTCGCCGTGGGCGACCGGAAGTCGTAACCGCTCCTCCGGCTCGTAGTCACAGGTAAAGGCGGTGTCGATCTGCTCGACGGTCACGTCCACCGGCTTGGAGACGAAGCTCAGGCCCGCGTTCCGCATGAGGGCGCCGGGCAGGAGATGGCTCTCGCACAGGATCTGAAAGCCGTTGCAGATGCCGAGCACCGGGCCGCCGGCCGCGGCGTGGCGCTGCACCGCCTGCATGACCGGGCTGAACCTGGCGATGGCGCCGGAGCGGAGGTAGTCGCCGTAGCTGAATCCACCCGGCAGCACCACGACATCAGCCCCGCCAAGATCGGCATCCCGGTGCCAGACGAAATAGGCGTCCGCTCCGACGCTCTCGGCCGCGCGCAGGGTGTCGAAGTCACAGTTGCTGCCGGGAAATCGAACTACCGCCACCCGGGGCATCAGTCGGTCTCCACGTCCAGCAGGTAATCCTCGGTGACCGGGTTGGCCAGCAGTTTGTCGCACATCTGCCGGGCCCGCGCCTCGGCCTCGTCACGAGAGCCCGCGCTGACGTCGAGCTCGATGGCCCGCCCGATCCGGACCTCTCCCGCTTCCTCGAAGCCGAGCGCTGCCAGGGCGTGCTCCACCGCCTGGCCCTGAGGATCGAGCAGGCCCGCCCGGGGCATCACCCGCACATGCACTCGGAACGTCATTGATCGTTCTCCTGCCGGCGGTCGCCCCAGCGGCCGCGGCGCTCATGGGAGAGCGGAGGTGGCAACGTCGGGTCGTGGACATCGGCCAGCCGCTCGTCAACCTGCTCCTCCACGACTGAGACCGCCTCCGGGCGCTCCATGAGCCCCTGCACGGTAGCGCGGACGATGCCGAAGCCGACGTAGAACAAACCTAAGGGAAACAGGAAGTACGCGGGGAAGATCAGGCCGCCGAGCAGGATGATCAGGTGCACGATGAGTCCGAAGATGCCTTTCCGGTTGCGCACACCGATCGGCGGGAACTTGGGATACTTGACGTTGCTCACCATAAGGACGGCCAGGAGCAGCAGGAGCACCACCAGGCCCTCGTGCTGCAGATCCAGGTACGCCAGCGAGGCGCGGTACCAGTTGGTCTGGCTGAAGGGGTAGTAGACGGCGAGCGTCATTCCCGCCGCGGGCGACGGAAGCCCGGTGAACCAGCCGCTGGGTGGCTTCCCGGCGGAGAGCACATTGAAGCGCGCCAGCCGCAGCGCTACCGCCACCACGTAGATGTAGCAAAGGATCCAGGCGAAGCGGCCCGCGTTGGAAAAGTCGAGAAAGTACATCAGCAGGGCAGGCGCCACCCCGAACGAGATGACATCCACCAGCGAATCGAGCTCAGCGCCGAACCGGGTACCGGTGCCCGACAGCCGGGCGACTCTCCCGTCCAGCATGTCGAGGATGCCGGCGAACACGATGAACCAGCCGGCCCAGCGGAAGTTGCCGTTGAAGGCCGAGACGATCGCCCAGAACCCGAAGAACAGGTTGCCCAGGGTAAAGGCGCTGGGCATGACGACCACGACCTGGCGCATCGAGGGGCGGCGGAGTCCCTCGCGCCGTTGCTTTAGATCCATTCGGCTACCACGGTCTGGCCTGCCTTGGTTGTGTCGCCCGGTTTCACCAGAAATTTCACCCGCTCGCAGGGCAGGAACAGATCCACCCTCGACCCGAAGCGGATCATGCCCAGGCGGTCTCCCTGCCGCACTTCGGTACCCACCTTGTGATCGGTCACGATTCTCCGGGCGATGAGGCCGGCGATCTGGCGGACCAGCAACTTGCCCCGTGACGTGGTGAGACCGACCGACGACTGTTCGTTGTCGAGGCTCGATTTCTCGGTCCCGGCGTGGCCGAACTTGCCCGGGTTGTAGTGCCGGTATCCGACGGTGCCCTCGGTGGGATATCGATTCACATGGACATCGAAAACGTTCATGAAGATGGAGAGGCGGCAGGAGCGGCCGGCCATAAACGCGGGCTCCTCGGTCTCGACCATGCTCACCACCTTGCCGTCAGCCGGAGCCAGGATCAGGCGGTCGCCCCGCTGCCCCGAGCGCACCGGATCCCGAAAGAAGGCGACCACCCAGACCGCCAGGACGACCCAGAGCACGCACGCGATCCACCAGACACGGGAATCGAATCGGAGCGCGGCGAGTATGAGGCCCAGGGCAATGACCCATGCGCCGACGATGAACCACAGTCCCTCGGGGGCGGTACGCATTACAGATTGCGCTCCAGATCGCGTCCGGTCAGAAGCCGGTAGGCCTCGAGGTATCGGCGGCTCGTGGCCTCGACGACCTCGGGCGGAAGCGATGGTGGGGGTGCCTCGCCGTCCCAGCTCCCGGCGGCCTTGAGCGAGGCGAGGTAGTCTCGCAGCGGCTGCTTGTCGAAGCTGGGCTGAGGGCGGCCCGGCAGGTACCGGTCGGCCGGCCAGAAGCGGGAGGAGTCGGGAGTGAGCATCTCGTCGATGACGCGCAAGGTACCCTCTCGGTCGGTGCCGAACTCGAACTTGGTATCGGCGATGATGATCCCCCGAGATGCGGCGTGAGCGCGCCCCGCCTGGTAGAGCGCCAGGCTCGCTTGCGTGTCCCGCTTCCGCCTTGGTGGCCGGCGAGAAGAGCAGTGGATCCAGGCGCGCGCTTTCAACCAGCCCGGGCGCCAGCGGTTCTCCAGCCAGTGTTCCACGGCTCCGATACTCCGCCCAGGCCGATCCCGAGAGATAGCCGCGAACCACGCATTCGAACGGCACCGGCTCGGCTCGGCGGACCAGCATCGCGCGGCCGGCGATCTGCTCCTCCAGCCCTTCGAGGCGCGGCACCTGCTCCAGGATTTCCCGGGTGCGGGCGGTGACGTAGTGCGATGGGAAGACGTCGGCGAGCAACTCGAACCAGAAGGCACTGGTCTGGGTGAGTACCGCACCCTTCCGGGGAATCGGCTCGCGCATGACCACGTCGAATGCGCTGACCCGGTCGCTGGCAACCACCAGGAGATGTCCGGCGTCCACCTCGTACACCTCGCGCACTTTTCCCCGGCGCAGTAATGGCAGGGGAAGCCGGCTCTCCGTCAGGGTGGCGTTGGTGCGGGCCGCGCCGGTCTTCATACCTTCACCTCGGCAGTTTCAGCTTCGGCGGCGAGCGGCCGGGCGCGTTTGAGGAGCGGCGTGAGGTAGTCCTCGATGAACTCGCCCACCTGTTGGGCGGCGCGTCCGGTGTACTTCTCGGGTTCCAGCTCGGCCTGCAGCGCGGCGGGGTGGACTCCGCGGAAGGCGGGATCGGAGCCGAGCCGCTGGAGCAGGGTGTTGGGCTCCCCCCGGCTCACCGCTTCCGCCACCGCGAGACTGTGCTTCCGCACCACCTCGTGCAGTGTCTGCCGGTCGCCCCCCGCTGCGGTCCCCAGCATCAGCCACCGCTCGGTGGCCATGAACGGCATCTGTTCGTCCACATGCCGTCGAATGGTGTCTTCCCGCACCTCCAGGCCGGCCGCGATGTTGGTGGCGAGCACCAGGATGGCGTCGGTGCCGAGAAAGGCCTCGGGCAGGGTCAGGCGCCGGTTGGCGCTGTCATCCAGGCTCCGTTCGAGCCACTGGCTCGCGGCTGTGTTGGCCGTGTTGGCCTGGAGTGAGATCACGAACCTCGCAAGCCCGCTGATTCGCTCGGCGCGCATCGGGTTCCGCTTGTAGGCCATGGCGCTGGACCCGATCTGCTCCTGCTCGAACGGCTCGAGCAGCTCGCCCTCGTGCTGCAGCAGCCGGAGGTCGCCGGCGAGCTTTGCCGCCGACTGGGCAATGCCGCTCAGGGTATCGAGTACGGCGCTGTCGGCCTTCCGGGTGTAGGTCTGGCCGGTGACCGGGAAAGACGCCGAAAACCCGAGCTTGGCGGTGACCCGCCGGTCGAGATCTCTCACCTTCTCGTGGCTGTGGCCGAAAAGCTCCAGGAAGGAGGCCTGCGTCCCGGTGGTACCCTTACACCCCCGGAGCCGCAGCGTCTCGATCCGGCGGCTCACTTCTTCGACGTCGATGGCAAAGTCCTGCATCCACAGCGTGGCGCGCTTGCCGACGGTGGTGAGCTGAGCCGGCTGAAAGTGGGTGTATGCCAGGCAGGGAACGCCGGCATGCCGGGTGGCAAACCGCTCCAGTGCACCGAGGACCGCGATCAGTCGCCCGAGCAGAAGGCGCAGGCCGTCCCGCATGACCACCAGATCTGCGTTGTCGGTGACGAACGCACTGGTGGCGCCGAGGTGCAGGTAGGGCCGCGCGGCCGGCGCCTGGTCGCCGAAGG
>JBDTTD010000158.1:0-6151 GCA_039930805.1 Gemmatimonadales bacterium
GGGAGCACATCGGCGGCGGCCGCTGCCCGATCGTGGACACCTGGTGGCAGACCGAGACCGGCGGGATCATGATCACCCCGTTGCCCGGCGTGACTACCACCAAACCGGGGTCGGCGACGGTGCCCTTCCCCGGCATCCGCGCCGAGCTGGTGGACAACAGCGGCAAGACGCTGAAAGCCGGGGGCGGCTTTCTCACCCTCACCGAGCCCTGGCCCGGCATGCTCCGCACCATCTACGGCGACGACGAGCGTTACCGCGAGACGTACTGGAGCCGTTTTCCGGGACGGTACTTTGCCGGCGACGGGGCCAAGCTGGACGACGAGGGCTACTGGTGGATCCTGGGACGGGTGGACGACGTGCTCAACGTGGCCGGGCACCGCATCGGGACCATGGAGGTGGAGAGCGCGCTGGTGGACCATCCCGCGGTGGCCGAGGCTGCGGTGGTAGGACGAGCCCATGAGCTGAAGGGCCAGGCCCTGGCTGCTTTCGTGACGCTGAAAGAGGGAAACCAGGCCACTCCCGGCCTGAAGGACGATCTCAAGGACCACGTCGCTCGCAAGATCGGGCCGATAGCCCGGCCGGACGACATCATCTTCTCGGCCGATCTCCCCAAGACTCGCAGCGGCAAGATCATGCGCCGGCTGCTCAAGGACATTGCGGATGGCCGTGCGCTGGGCGACACCACTACTTTAGCCGATCCAGCGGTGGTGAACCGGCTGAAGGAGATGTATGAGGATAAGGAGGGCTAAAACTGTATCTGCGCCCCCAGCTCCACCACCCGGTTGGGCGGCAGGCCGAAGAAGGCGGTGGCGGACTGTGCGTTCCGCGCCATGACGATGAACAGCTTCTTCCGCCACCGCGCCATGACCGGAAGAGGGGTGCCGGCATGCGGGGTCGGCGCCGCCCGTGCGGTCACCCGGGTGCCTCCCTTTCGCTTGCGGTCCACCGGGATGAGCGTCTCGCGTCCCAGATAGAAGGACGTCGCCATCACCTCCACCCGTAGCTTACGACCGTCGCTGCGCTCGAGGTCGAGAGACTGCAGCACGCCGGGCACGTCCGGCGTCTCCATGAAGCCGTAGTTCGCCACCACCTCGCAGAACCCCTCACCCAGCTCCCGGTACCGCACCCGATCAAGCTCGTCCACCTGCGGTATCTCCTGCCCCATGACAGAAAGCAGGATCACCTTCTCGTGGAGGACCTTGTTGTGCTTGAGGTGGTGAAGCAGCACCGGAGGCGCGCCGCCTCGCACTGAGGTAAGAAAGACGGCGATACCGGGAACCCGTACCGGCTTACGCTTGCTGATATCGGCGAGAAACAGGTCTATCGGGAGGGTGTTCTCCAGCACGATCTCCGACAGCCGCGCCCGGCCCTTCTTCCAGGTAGACATCAGCAGAAAGACGAAGACGGCCACGATGAGAGGGAACCAGCCTCCATCCGGAATCTTGAACAGATTGGTTAAGAAGAACGCCATGTCCACCACCAGGAAGGCCCCGCCCACCAGCACCAGCTTCCATGGTCTCCAGTGCCACTGCTTATGCGCTACCACCAGCGTGAGCACAGTCGTGGTTGCCATGGTGCCGGTAACCGCCACTCCGTAGGTCGCCGCCAGGTTGCTCGACGACTGAAAGGCCAGCACCAGCCCGACGCAGGCAACCCAGAGCGCGTTGTTGACCGCCGGGATGTAGATCTGGCCCATCATTCGACTGGACGTGTGCACGATGTTCATTCGGGGGCAGTATCCCAGCTGAATCGCCTGCCGGGTGAGGGAGAACGCACCGGAGATCAGCGCCTGGGACGCCACGATCGCCGCACCAGTCGCGATCGCCACCATGGGGTAGAGGGCCCAGCCCGGCACCAGTGAATAGAACGGGTTGCGGGCCGCCGCCGGAGACTCGAGCAGGAGGGCGCCCTGGCCGAAATAGTTGAGCACCAGCGCCGGCAGCACTACGGCGTACCAGGCGATCCGGATGGGCCGTTTCCCGAAATGACCCATGTCGGCATATAGCGCCTCACCGCCCGTAATCACCAGAACTACGGCGGCCAGGACCATCAGCCCGGTAGAGCCCTCGCGCCAGAGGAAGCTTGCCGCGTACCATGGGTTGAGGGCAGCCAGCACCGAGGGGTGCTGGAGAATCCCCATGACGCCCAGGATCGAAATGGAGATGAACCAGATCAGCGTCAGCGGTCCGAAGATGTTGCCGATCCCGGCCGTGCCGTGGCGCTGCACCGCGAATAACCCCGAGATGATGACCACGGCGATCGGCACTACCCATTGCTGCAGCGCAGGTGTCGCGATGCTGAGGCCTTCGACCGCCCCCAGCACTGAGATTGCCGGAGTGATGATGCCATCCCCGTAAAGCAGGGCCGCGCCGAACAAGCCGGTACCGACCAGCCATCGGTACCTGGTGGACAGCCGCCCCTCGCCGTGGGGACGCACCAGGGCAAGCAGGGCCAGGATCCCGCCCTCGCCGTGGTTGTCTGCTCGCATGACCACGGTGAGGTACTTGAACGTCACCACGAAGTTGAGCGACCAGAAGATCAGCGAAAGCACGCCGAGGACGTTGCCCTTGGTGACCGCCACGCCGTGCGGCCCGATGAAGCACTCCTTGAGCGCATAAAGCGGGCTGGTACCGATGTCGCCATAGACCACGCCCAGAGCCCCCAGGGCAACCAGGGCGAGCGCACGACCACCTGGCGATGCTTTGGGTTCAGCCGACACTCAGGAGGTCCTGTCGCGCGGCAGTCGGCGAAGATCGAGGAGCGCCACGATGAAGATGGCCAGGATGACGAAGCCCGAGGAAACGCACCACCGGCAGATGGCGTGAATGACGAACAGCTCCAGGTAGGTCAGGTAGACTGTGAAAAGAACTCCGATTCCGGCCAGACCCGCCAGCAGCGTCGCCGGCCAGCGCCGTCCGATCAGACCCGGCTGTAAGGCAGCCAGGGTCAGTGCCAGCAGCCCCGCGTATCCGAGGAGCCCGATCAGTGCGACCTCGACCCCGGCAATTCTGCTCCAGGGGCTGAGCTGAACGGTCTCGCACCCGCCGGTTCCGCAGGCAAGGCTGCCGATTTTTCCGATTTTGTAGAGATACAGGTACGCAGAGATGAAGAGCCCGGCCAGGCTCAGGAGCGCCGCGCTCATCCGATAGATCATTTCGTGGTTTGTCGCGCCAGCGAGTCCACCAGTTTGGTAATCGCGTCCGAATCGAACCGTCCCCGGTACAGCCTGCCGTTTGCCAGCAGGGTGGGGGTCGAGCTTACGCCGAGTGCGATTCCGGAGTTCTTATCGGCCTGGATCCGGCCGGCGTACTTTCCGGATTTCATGCAGGAATCATAGCGCCCCAGGTCCACGCCGGCGGCACCGGCATACTTACGTAGGATCGGACCCGCGTTCCCGGAGGGTGCCCATTCCCCCTGACCCTCATAGATCCGATGGTGCTGGTCCCAATATTTCCCCTGCTCGTCGGCGCAGGCAGCCGAATGGGCCGCCAGCAGGGCGAAAGGGTGCTGGTCGAGGGGAAAGTCACGATAGCGCCAGCGGAGCCGGCCGGTGTTGATGAGGCGCTCCTCGAGCGTAGGCATCTGGAGCGTGGCAAAGGTCTGACAGAACGGACATTGATAGTCGGCGTACTCGGTGATCTCGACCGGTGCGGTGGCGGAGCCTTTCAGGTAGCCCTTGAATCCGGAGGTGTCCGACACCTGGACAGTGACGTTGGCCGGTATGCTCACCGTGGCCGGCCGGGTGAGCAGGTAGCCCAGCACGCCCAGTCCAGCGACGGCCAGGATCGCGAACAGACTGTAGAAGCGCTTCATTCCGGCCTGCGTCGCCGCCATGGCTCGTCGTCCTCTGGTTCATCGGGGAGAAAGGAATCCTGGTGCTGCGCCTCTTCTACGATACGCCGGTTATCCGCCACCTCGGGGGTATCGTAGGTGCTACGTACCTCGTAGTGAAACAGCTCGCTCCGGGCGTCGCCCATCAGGCGCAGTAGCTCCGGGCCTCCCCGAAGCAGGTGGCCGGCCTGGTCCAGCTCCTGGATGCGGTTTGCCAGCGCCCGCAGGAGCGCCGCGAGCTGCTGGGCCCGCTCCTCGCCATAGACCTCGTCATGCTCTGCCATAGGTACCTCGAGGGCATGGCCATCCCCTCGGTCAAGTTCAGGTAAATCCGGCCGATAAAGATAATTAGTCGAGCGGGAGCCCGCGCTCCGCCTTGGTATAGGTCTAGAGTCAAGAATCTAGGGTCAAACCACCTCTCGGGTTCGACTTTAGACCCTAGACTCCAGACTGCCAGACAGGGTGTCCGGTGTCGGGCGCCCCGAGATTGCACCAAATGGTGCAAAGGGTTATCTTTAGGTCAGTCAAAGGTATGAACCGCAATCTGTTGATCAAGGACGGTGCATGAACAAGAAGCAAACCCGTAGTGCCCCTGAGGCGGCATCCTTCGCCCAGGCCCGTGACGAGCTTTTCAGTCACATTCTCCGTTGTGGCGTCATCGATGCCCTGCCGGAGCATCAAAAGGATTGGTTCGACGACACCATGGGATACATCGCCGATCGGTACGAGGATTTGAGCGATGAAGAGAAGGCCCAGCTCCGTACATTGGGCGAGCGGTACTGTCAGCCCGTACGGCGGGTCGATACGGTGGAGTCGGGAGCGGCTTGAGCCACTCGAGAAGGTAGACGAAGCGCCTCGGGGAGAGTTCCCGGGGCGTTTTTGCTTCAGGGAGCCCCGGCTGGCCGAAGCCATCGCCAGCGGTACGCCAACAGCACCCGTACTCCACCACCGACCCCCAGCTCGACGCCCCAGCCGGACGCTGCCCCGGGGCGGTCCTCCAGGCCGGCCGCAAACACCAGATAGCCTTGGTCCACCGGACCTTCGACTGCCGCCACCCCGCCGGCGAAGTAGAATCCGGGCCCGTCCTTCTTGTTGGGACTCAGCAGGAAGTGCCCCAGCAACTCACCTCTAAATGCCGCCTCTCCGGACGACGTTCCCACTCCCGCCGCCACGGAAAGCCGGGTACGGGATGAGGTCCGCAGCCCGCCATAGATCCCGGCGACGGCCACAGCCGGGTCGGAGGCAGTCACCACCGCCTGCACGCCCAGCTCCTTGCCCTGCTGCGCCGCGAGCGGTGCGGCCCCCATTACGCTCCCGGCCAGAAGGAGCTCAGGCCAGGCTAAGGGCATAGGTGATCGCGATGTCCGGGGCGAGCGAATGGACCACCGAGCAATACTTCTCGAGCGAGAGATCGATCGCCCGAGTAGCCTTGGCCTGGTCCAGCCCCTCGCCGGCCAGGTGGTAGTCGAAATGGATGGAGACGTAGCGCCGGGGCTCCTGTTCCCGCCTCACGCCGGTCACGTCGATCCGAAGCTCGCGCAGCTGGACCCGCATCTTCTGCAGAATCACCACCACGTCCGACCCACTGCACGAGGCGGCAGCGAGGAGCAGGGTCAGCATCGGGCCTGGGCCGGCGACGTTATCCCCATCGATGATCGTCGACGGCCGGCCCGGTTCACCCCCGCTGAATTGGAGCTCCTTCTGCCAGGTGAGAACCACCCGCTTGGTCTCCTGCACTAACGCCCCACCCGCCGTTGGGCCCGGGGAGCCACCCGCAGGTAATCCCAGATGGCGAAAATGGCGATTGCGGTCGTGGCCCAGGCAATGGGCCGGAGAAGAGGCGAGTCGATGAGAAAGGCCACCAGCGTGAGGATCTGGGCCACCGTTACTGCCTTGCCGCTCCACCGCGCGGGAATGGCTCTGGGCTGATCGGAGAAAAAGGTGGCGACGAACGCCACGGTAGCGACGATATCCCGCAGCAGAACGCCGACGATTTCGTACGGCGTGAGCCGGCCGGAGAATGCCACCACGCCCACCGCGGCGGCCATGAACACCTTGTCGGCGATGGGGTCGAGCACGGCCCCGTAAGCCGAGCTGCCTCGGCGCCTGGCCAGGGGGCCGTCGAGCAGATCGGTGATGGCGGCCGCGCCAACGATGGCCAGCCGCCATCCGGTGTGCGAGACCAGCACAAAGGCCGCGGCAAGCGGGATCCGCAGAAAGCTCATCAGGTCGGCCGCGGTCCAGCCCTTCCGACCTTGCTCGCTTTTCTGAGCGGGACTAGCTTCGGACACGCTGCTCCCTCCCAAACGTGAGCGTACAA
>JBDTTD010000159.1:0-6150 GCA_039930805.1 Gemmatimonadales bacterium
CGCACCGTTCCGCGAAGCGGGCGTCCACCTTGGACCAGAAAACGAGGAGGCATGGCCAAAGCTGATCTGGCCGGTGAATCGCGTCAAGCGGAGGTCAGGGGGTTGCGGTGGTGCCGAGACCCCTTTGTATTAGCCAGGGGCAGGTGCCCACCCAACCTTGGCGTCGCGAGTCGGAGGGACTGATTATGTGGACACTGGCAGTATTGCAGGCGGGTACCACTCCCGATTGGGTGGGACCGACCGTCGCCATATCGCTGGCGGTCCTGGCGCTCTCCTTCCTCGGGATGGCGGTCGCCGTGGCCGTTGCCGCCCTCAGGATGGCCGACCAGGTCAAGAAGGTGAGCACGCTGGTGAGCGGCCTCCAGGACGACGTGACTCGAACCCTCAAGGGGGTGCACAACCTGACCGAGCAAGCGCAGGAGGTGATGGTCTTGGTGCGGCACGAAGCCGGAGCCTTTGCCCAGACCGCGCGCCGACTCCGGCGAAAGACGGTCCGGGCGGTCGACCGCATCGAGGCCAAGCTCGAGGATCTGGAGACGCTGTACGACGTCGTCCACGACGAGATCGAGAGCGGTGCACTGGACATTGCCGCGGCGGTGCGGACCCTGCGCGGTGGCAGCGGAATGCTGAAGCGGGTGCGCCGGATGCTGGTGCCGAGCCGCTGATGGGCTTTGCCCGCCTCGCGCTCGCCCTGGTGGGCGTGGGGCTCGTGCTCCTGGTGGTGCCGGAGCAGGCGCATGCCTGGACTCCCGGCACCCACATCTACCTCGGTGAATCGGTTCTCGCCAACCTGAGCTACCTGCCGGCAGCCGTGGCCGAGCTTCTCCGGGCCCATCCCTTCGACTTTCTCTACGGGAACATCGCGGCCGACTCGTCGATCGCCAAGCACTATGCGCCGCTCGGCCGGCACTGCCACTACTGGCATGTCGGGCAGGAGATCCACGATCTCGCGGCCACCGACGCGCTGCGTGCCTTCGGCCTGGGCTACCTCAGCCATTTGGCCGCCGACACCATCGCCCACAACTACTTTGTCCCCCGCCAGCTCATGCTCACGAGCAGCACAGCGGCGGTGGGGCACTCCTATTGGGAGACCCGGATCGAGGCCCATCTGGGCGACGCGTACGCCAAGGTGGCGAAGGACGTGATCCTGCAGGACCATGCGCCGGCCGACGCGCACCTGGATCGGATCATCGCGCCGACGATCTTCAGCGTGCGCACCAACCGGCGGCTGTTCCGGGGCATGGTCCACCTGACCGAGACCACCAGCTGGCAGCGGGCGAGCCAGGTGGCGCGAGAGTACAGTCGCTGGCCTCTTACCGACCTGGATGTCGAGCGCCATCTGGGCCTGTCCTTCGATTTCATGATGGAGCTGATGGCCGAGTCGGTGCCGTCGGCGCGCCACCTCGACCCATCGGGCGAGCGGCCCCTCAAGACCGCGAAGGAGATGCGCCGCCGGGTTCTCCAGGACGCAGGCCGGCGGGATACTGCCCGGCTGCAGAACGCCGCAGACGAGCACTTCGGCCTCCCCGAGCGCCCGCTGGTCTACTGGGCGCAGATCACCCAAAAGCTTCCATGGCGCGCGGCTGAAGGCACCGCGCCATCTCCAACCCGTCTCGTCAGCGGTGACCGCTGAGCTCCGCCCACCCCGCTGATCCAGCTCCCTCGTCGATGATTCGGTTTCGTTTCGCCGCCGGGTTTGCGGTCGCAGCCTTGCTGTCTCCTGCCCGCGCGGCGCTGGGCCAGGACACCATCCCCCGGATGACCCTCGCCTCCGATCCCGCTCCACTTACCGAGGGGGCGCTTGGATGGCTGCTGGTTCGAACCGCCGATCCGGACACCGTCGCCGGGGGCGAAGCTGGAGGCGAGCCGATCCACTTCGAGGCCCAGGGCGTGGGCATCTACCGGGCGATCGTCGCGGTTCCGGTCGAGAGCGCCGATTCCCTGCCGGTCTCGGTCTACCTCGCCCGCGAGGGCAGGATCGATACTGTGCCCGGCGCGGTTTCCGTGCGCCAGGCGGGCTATCCCCGCGAGCTACTCGCGGTGGCTCCGAAGTTTGCCAAGCCCGATAGCGCGGCGGCGGCCCGCATTAGCCGGGAGAACGCCCGCAGCCGGCAGGTCTCGCTCGCCTCACGGAACCATCCCCGGCTTTGGCAGGGGCCGTTCCGGCTGCCGCGAGCGAGCCGGATCACGAGCGCCTTCGGCGCCGCGCGGGTGTACAACGGAGAGGTAAGGAGCCGGCACATGGGAACGGATTTCGCCGGAGCCGTCGGCACGCCGGTGCTGGCGGCAGGACGCGGGGTCGTCGCGATGGTGGCCGACTTCTATCTCGCGGGCAAAGCGGTGTACATCGACCACGGACAGGGACTGGTCACCGCATACTTCCACCTGAGCCGCGCCGATGTGACCCCCGGAGACACGGTGGCGTCCGGGCAACGGATTGGCGCGGTGGGTCAGAGCGGGCGGGTCACCGGGCCGCATCTCCACTGGGTGACGCGGTTCGGTACGATCGCGGTGGATCCGATGAGCCTGCTGCAGCTCGAGAAGCGTGAACCGTGAACAGCGAAACAGTGAACAGCGAACCGGGAGACCAGCGGCCGGTTTACTGTTTACTGTTTGCGCAGGGTTTCAAGTAAGACCGGCTGCACCCCTTTCGGATCCGCCTTCCCCTTACTCCGCTTCATCACCTGGCCCACGAAGAACGCCATGAGCTTGGTCTCACCATCGCGGAATCGTGCCACCTCGCCGGGATTTGCGGCGAGGACCTCATCGACCCACCCGGTTAGCGCGCCCTGATCGCTAACCTGCACCAGTCCCAGTCGCGTGGCGGCGGCACGGGGGTCTTGATCGGGCGATTGAGCCAGCTCGGCGTAGACCCGCTTGGCTGCCTGATGACTCAGCACACCGTCTCGCACCAGCGCGATGAGCTCGGCGAGGCGCCTGGCCGGCACCGGGAAGGAACCGGTTTCATTATAGGTGGTCATCACCTCACCCATGACCCAGTTGGCTGAGGTCTTGGGGTCGGCGCCCGCCTCGACCACCGACTCGAAGTAGTGCGCCAATCCGGCCTCCGCCGTGATGACCCTGGCATCCTGGGCGGACAGCGCGTGGGCGGCCTCGAGGCGTGCTCGCTTGGCCTCGGGCAGCTCAGGCAGGCCGGCTCGTTGCTCGGCGATCCAGGCCGGCGTCAGCACCAGGGGCGGAAGGTCCGGGTCCGGGAAATAGCGATAGTCGTGACTCTCCTCCTTCGACCTGGTCGGCTTGACCTGACCGGTGGCTGCATTGAAGAGGAGAGTCACCTGCTCGACCCGGTGCCCCGCTTCCACCAGCCCGATCTGCCGGGCTCGCTCCGCCTCCAGTGCCCGCTCGACATTGGCGAAGGAGTTCATGTTCTTCACCTCGGTCTTGGTGCCGAGCCTGGAGGTACCCGCCGGGCGGATCGACAGATTCGCGTCCACCCGCAGGCTTCCCTGCTCCATGCTGCACTCGCTGACGCCGGCGTAGACCAGGATCTGCCGGAGCGTGGTGAGGTACGCCCGCGCCTCACCCGGCGATCGCAAATCCGGCTCGCTGACGATCTCCGCCAGCGGCGTGCCGGCGCGGTTGAGGTCCACCGCCGTCTTTCCCCGGAACCGGTCGTGCAGCAGCTTGCCCGCATCCTCCTCGACGTGGAGCCGGGTGATTCCGACCTGCATCCGGCCCCGCTCGGGTGAGTCGAAGGAGACACTGCCTCCGGTTGCCAGCGGGCGATCGTACTGCGAGATCTGGTACCCCTTGGGCAGATCGGGGTAGAAATAGTTCTTGCGGGCAAACACACTGGTCTCATGCACGGTGCAACCCAGCGCGATGGCGCCACGCACCGCCAGCCTGATCGCCTCGGCGTTGGGGACGGGGAGCGCACCCGGGAGACCCAGGCACACCGGACAGACATTGGTGTTGGGTGGATCGCCGAACGTCGTCCGGTTACCACAGAACATCTTGGTTCGAGTCCGAAGCTGGACGTGCACCTCCAGCCCGATGACAGTCTCCCACGCCATCAGCGCACCTCCGCCAGCGGATCCATGGCACGCTCCAGCACCTGGGCCACGGCCAGCATCCGTTCCTCCCCGAAGTGCGGCGCCACCAGCTGGGCCCCGATCGGCAGGCCCTCGCTGCGGCCCACCGGCAGGCTCATCGCGGGAAGGCCAGCCAGACTCATGGAGCAGACGAAGATGTCGGCCAGATACATGGCGACCGGATCTTCGGTCTTTTCTCCGGCCTTGAACGCGGGAGTCGGCGTGGTGGGCGTGAGGAGCAGGTCGATTCCGGAGGCGAAGACCCGCTGGAAATCTTCCGCGATCAGGGCCCGCACCTGCTGAGCCTTCTTGTAGTAGGCGTCGTAATAGCCGGCGCTCAGCACGTAGGTGCCGACCAGGATCCGGCGGCGCACCTCCTCGCCGAATCCCTCTCCACGGGTGGTGCGGTAGAGCGCTCGGATGTCTCCATCGGGTCCGACCCGGCGCTTCCCGTAACGCACGCCGTCGTAGCGGGCCAGATTAGCTGCTGCCTCCGCCGGCGCGATGATGTAGTAGGTCGGGACGGCATAGACCGAGTTGGGCAACGAGACCAGCCGGGCCTCTCCGCCGAGTGCCTGGATCTGCTCGGTCGTCCGACGGAGCGCGGTGGCTACCCCGCCCTCGAGATCTGCCGGGAAGTATTCCTGGGGAAGGCCTACGGTCTGGCCGCGAAGGTCGGGGAGAGCCTTCGGGACCTGCATGGGTGGGCGATCAACAGTGGTGGCATCGAGCGGGTCCGGTCCGCTGATACTGCTCAGGACTCGGGCGGCATCGTCCACGGTTCGGCCGAAGACCGAGACGCAATCGAGCGACGATCCGAACGCAACCAGCCCGTACCGGCTCACCCGGCCGTAGCTCGGCTTCACCCCGACTACTCCACAGAAGCTCGCCGGCTGGCGGACCGAGCCGCCGGTCTCGGACCCGAGCGCGGCAGGCACTACCCCGGCAGCCACCAGCGCCGCTGAGCCGCCGGACGACCCACCGGGCACTCTGGTTGGGTCCAGGGGATGCTTCACCCGTCCGAAGGCGGAGTGCTCGGTGGATGAGCCCATAGCGAACTCATCGAGATTGGTCTTGGCCGCGATCATGGCGCCGGCAGCACGCAGCCTATCCACCACGGTAGCGTTGTACGGCGACAGGTAGCCTTCCAGAATGCGGGAGGCACAGGTGGTGGGCTGCTCGACGGTGACGATGTTGTCCTTCAGCGCGACCGGCATCGATGCCAGGGGACCCGGGGTCGGCATGGCATCGACCCGGGCCCCTTCAGCCTCGAGCAGCTGCTGGGACCAGTGCAACACCGCATTCAGCGGTTCGGCCTGGGTCAGCCGAAGACCGACCTCACGAGCTGCTTCTGCCCCGCTGCCCCGCTGCCCCGCTGTCATTGATCCTCCATCGCGCCATGCCGGGGCACCAGGAAGAAGCCCTCGACGAACTCCGGTGCAATGGCTGATGGCGGGCGGGCGAGCGGCAGGGTGACCTCCACGTCCTCTCGCAGCGTGACCGCCTTCGGCCCGGCCAGGTAGGGTTCCGCGGTCCGGTCGCCGGGCACTTCGTCGAGCCGGGCGACGTAGTTTACGATCCGGTTCATCTGATCGACCAGGCGCAGAATCTCATTCTCGTTCACCGCCAGCTCGGCGAGCTTGGCGACATGCAGGACTTCATCCAGGCCGATGCTCATGCGCTCTCCCATTCCCGTTCCAGGCCGGCGTAGGCCACCAACAACTGTTTGACGCCGACCTCCTCGTCATCGAACGCCACGGAGACCTTGAGGTCGCGACCGGTTCCCACGAGACCCTGGATCGTCCCGCCACCGAAACGGCGATGCCGGACGCGCTCTCCCTTTACGTACCGGGGCGTGTCCTGGGATACCTGCTCCTCGGCGGGGCCGCTGGGCAGCGGGGCAGCCAGGCTGCCAAAGCCAGAAGACGATCGAACGCCAGGTCGTGGCCACTGCCCCGCTGCCCCGCTGCCCCGCTCTCCCCAGGCCGGCGTCCAGGACATCGTGCGGCGCTCATCGACGATGCCGGGCGGGATGGCGCGGAGGAACCGTGATGGGGCACAGTCGATGAAGCGGTCTCCCGCCCGCCGCCGGCGCCGG
>JBDTTD010000160.1:0-6142 GCA_039930805.1 Gemmatimonadales bacterium
CGATGGAGCGCATCGAAACGCTCCAGCGGAGTGGCAAAGCGATTACCGGGGTGCCCAGCGGCTTCACAGATTTGGACGAGATGACATCGGGGTTCCAGGCCTCGGAGCTCATCATCGTGGCGGCGCGCCCCTCCATGGGCAAGACGGCGTTTTGCCTCAACATCGCCACCCAGGCGGCGGTGGACGGCTTCGGGGTGGCCGTGTTCTCGCTGGAAATGTCGAAAGAGGCGCTGGTGCAGCGCATGCTCTGCGCCGAGGCCCGGGTGGACAGTCAGGCCGTCCGCCGAGGCAGCCTCAAGGATCCGGACTTCACCCGGCTCGCGCGCGCGGCCGGCATCCTGCAGAGTTGCCCGGTCTGGATCGACGACTCTCCCGCGCTCACGCTGCTGGAGATGCGCTCCAAGGCCCGCAGGCTCAAGGTGGAAAACGATGTGCGGATGATTGTGGTGGACTACCTTCAGCTGATGCGGAGTCCGGAGTACTCCGAGAACCGGGTCCAGGAAATCTCCGATATCTCCCGCTCGCTCAAGGGGCTGGCTCGGGAGCTGGACATTCCGGTCATTGCCCTTTCCCAGCTCTCCCGCGCCTCCGAGCAGCGTGGCGGCGAGCGGCGCCCGATCCTGTCGGACCTACGCGACTCGGGTGCTATCGAACAGGATGCCGACGTGGTCATCTTTATCCACCGGCCGGAGATGTACCAGAGGGAAGACAGCGAGGGCAACAGCCTGCAGGGCGTCGCCGAAGTCATCGTGGGCAAGCATCGCAACGGTCCCACCGGCACGGTGGACCTCTATTTCCATAAGCAGTTCACCCGCTTCGATAATCGCACCGACCGCGAAGGGCCGGAGTGAAGACGGGCGATACGGCGGTACAGCCCGCCCACCATGGCTAAATCCAGATCCGTCTACCGCTGCACCGAATGCGGGCACGAGCATCCCAAGTGGGTAGGCCGCTGTGAGGCGTGTGGGGAGTGGAATGTCGTGGCGGAGGAGCCGGCGACAGTACACACAGGAACGAGGGAACGCGGGAAGGGTCCATCGTTCAATCGTTCCATCGTTCCGCCCGTCCGTCTCAACAACATCTCCGCCGAATCACTCACCCGATGGCGAACCGGGTTGAACGAATTCGACTTCGTGCTCGGCGGCGGGATCGTGCCGGGATCGATGACCCTGATCGGCGGGGAGCCCGGCATCGGTAAGTCTACTCTGCTGCTTCAGGCGGCCGCACGGCTGGAGGCCGCGGGGCGTACCGTGTTGTATGCCAGCGGCGAGGAGTCGCCCGACCAGATCCGGCTCCGGGCCGATCGGCTGGTGGAAGACGCGGGGCCGGTGCACGTGCTGGGCGAGACTCGGCTGGAGGCCATCATCGAGGCGGTGGCCGCGGTGCGCGCCGACGTAGTGGTGATCGACTCCATCCAGACCGTCTACACCGGCATGCTGGAGAGCGCGCCCGGCAACGTCGGCCAGGTCCGCGAATGCTCCGGCCAGCTGATGCGGTTCGCCAAGGAGAGCGGGACGTCGGTCATCGTGGTGGGCCACGTCACCAAGGGTGGCGGGATCGCGGGCCCCAAGACTCTCGAGCACATCGTGGACACGGTGCTGTACTTCGAGGGCGAGGCCACGCTCGACTACCGCCTGCTCCGCACCACCAAGAACCGATTCGGGTCGGTGGACGAGCTCGGGGTGTTCTCCATGACGGAGAGTGGGCTGGTTGCGGTGCCCAACCCGTCCGCCGTGTTCCTCGCGGCGCGAGGCGTGGGTATCAGCGGCAGCGCCGTCACCGCGCTCATGGAAGGCACCCGGCCGGTGCTGGTCGAGGTCCAGGCGCTCGCGGCCAAGTCGGGGTACGGTACCCCACAGCGGGTCGCTACCGGGATCGATCCGAGGCGCCTCGCGGTGCTGCTTGCCGTGCTGGAGCGCCGGGCGGAAACCTCGTTTGCCAACCTCGACGTCTTCGTGCAGGTCACCGCCGGTGTCCGGCTGAACGAGCCGGGAGCCGACCTCGCCATTGCGGCGGCGCTCCTCTCCAGCCTGAACAACCGGCCCGCGCCGGCCGACGTCATCTTTCTGGGCGAGATCGGTCTGGGTGGAGAGATCCGCCCCAGCGGTGCGATCGAGCGTCGCATCGCCGAGGCGGTTCGGCTCGGCTTTCACCGGGTGTTCGGCTCTTCCCGCAGCACGGTCCAGGTGCCCGGCGCCTCGCTGGTGGGGCTCGACCATGTCGAGCAGTTGGTGCGGGCCCTTGCCGCGTGACGTCGGCGTCATCGTGGTGGCCGCCGGGCGGGGCGAGCGGCTTGGTGGCGACACGGCCAAGCAGTACCAGCTGATCGGTGGGGTGCCCATGGTGCTTCGGGCGCTGCGTCCCTTTACCGCCCATCCAGATGTCGCCCACGTCGTGCTGGTGCTGCCGTCTGCCGACGCCGCTAAGCCCCCGCCATTTCTCTCCGCGCTTTCGCTCGCCGGGTCGTCCGCTTCCTCGCCCGCCGCGCTTACGATCGTATCGGGAGGCCAACACCGGAGCGACTCGGTTCGCGCGGGATTGTCGGCCCTCACGAAAGCCTGCACCGTCGTCCTGGTTCACGATGCCGCACGTCCATTCGTCGATCCCGAAGTGATCGATGCCGTCATCGGGCTCGCGCGCGCGGGCGAAGGGGCGGTTGCGGCGGTGCCGCTGGCTGATACCCTGAAAGAGGCGACGTCCGCCGACGCCACCCTGATCCGGCGCACCCGGCCCCGGGCGCGCCTCTGGCGGGCACAGACGCCGCAAGGGTTTCCCCGGCGGGTGATCGAGGAGGCCCATGCTCGTGCCGCGCGCGACGGCCATCGCGCCACCGACGATGCCGCTCTGGTCGAGGCGCTGGGCGTTTCCGTGCGCCTGGTACCGGACTCCAGCTGGAACCTCAAGGTCACCACGCCGGAGGATCTGGCGCTGGCCCAACTGCTCGCCGGCAAGTCGCCGTGATTCTCCCCTTCTCGACGGAAGGCGAGATCACTGCGGCCATTCCTCAGATTGGGCGGCACCTCAGCGCCGGCAAGCTGCTCGCGTATCCCACTGAAACCGTTTACGGGCTCGGCTCGGCCCCGACCGTGCCTGCGCTGGCGGCGCTGGCGCGGCTCAAGGGGAGACCGGAAGGGAAGCCGTTCCTGCTGCTCATCTCCGGCCGCCGGATGGCGGAAGAGTGGGGACTGGTGTTCACCCCATCCGCTACCGCGTTGTCGGAGGCCTTCTGGCCCGGGCCCCTGACGCTGGTGCTCCGTGGTGGAGAGGGACGGTTGCCGGACGAGCTCAGGGGCAGAGAAGGTGGGATCGCGGTGCGCTACACCTCGCATGCCGGCATCGCGCGGCTGGTCACCGCCACCGGAAGGCCGCTGACCTCGACATCGGCCAACCGGCCCGGAGGACCGCCGGCGCCAGGGGCCGACCGGCTGGTGGAGCTGTTTGGCCCCGAGGAGCGCAACGGGGAGCTGCTGGTGCTGGATGGAGGAGTACTCGGCAACGTGCCACCGTCCACGCTGGTCGATTGCACCGACATGGTGCCGCGCCTGGTACGTGAGGGCGCGATCCCGCGGGCGGAGCTGCGGCGGGCGGCGGGACGACTCGCACCGTGAGGATTAGGCGGCGGGGCGGCGGGGCAGTGGGGCGGCTGGTCAACGAGTCCGAGCTCAGCCGGTGTGCCGTCGCTGCCCCGCTGCCCCGCCGTCCCGCTGTTATCTTCTGATCATGCACGTCCTCTTCGTCTGCACCGGCAACACCTGCCGCAGCCCCATGGCCGAGGGACTGCTACGCGAAGCGCTCGTGAGTCGGGGCGCCGAGCAGGTTACGGTGGCATCCGCCGGGACTGGCGCGTGGGACGGGGCCCCGGTCTCGGAAGGTGCCTACCTGGTGGGGCTGGAGCACGGTCTCGACCTGAGCGGCCACCGGGCCCACCTGCTAACTCGCGAGCTGGTGAAGGCTGCCGACCTCATCCTCACCATGTCCGGACATCACAGTGCCCGAGTGGCCGAGCTGGGAGGGGAGGACAAGGTTCACATCCTGGGGGAGTACGCCGGACGGGAGGAGGGAAACCGCGAGGTCAGTGACCCCTTCGGCTCCGACCTCACCAGCTACCGCACCACCTGGGACGAGCTGCACGACATGATCAACGGCGTGGTCGGCCGAGTGGCCGGCACCGTGCGGTGATCACCGGCTCCACGCGCGTCTTGGCGATTCTGGGAAATCCGGTCGCGCATTCGCTCTCGCCTGTCATGCACAACGCCGCCTTCCGTACTCTCGGAATCCAGGCGGTCTACGTTCCCCTCGCATGTACGGTCGATGATGTGCCGCCGCTCATCTGTGCTCTCGCTCGTGCGGGCGGGGGCGGGAATGTGACTGTGCCGTTCAAGGAGGCGGCCGCCCGAGCTGTGGACGTCTGCCGCGGGCCGGCGGAGGAGGTTGGCGCGAGCAACACGTTCTGGGGTGAGAACGGCGGCACCGTGGGCGGCAACACCGATGTGCAGGGTGTGCTCGAGGCCTTGCGCCAGTTGGACGCCCCGGAAGCTCCCTGGCTGATAGCGGGAACCGGCGGCGCAGCCCGGGCGGCGGCAATGGCAGCCCGGGAGCGCGGCGTGGAGGTGGCGGTGACGTCGCGGGATGACGGGCGCCGGCGTGAGTTCGAGCGGTGGATGTCTTCCCGCGGCGTGGCTCTGGCCGGGGCCTCTGAGTGCCGGGTACTGATCAACGCGACACCGCTGGGCCTCAAGGCGGATGATCCGCTCCCGATTCCCGCTGGACTGGCGCCTGGTGCCGAGGTCGCGCTCGACATGGTGTATCGCGCCGGCGAGACGGCGTGGATCAGGGATGTGCGCTTGCGGGTGCGCAGAGCGGCGGATGGACGCGCCATGCTGGTGGCGCAGGGTGCGGCCGCTTTTGAGTGCTGGTTTCCCGGGACCCGAGCTCCGGCGGAAGTCATGCGGGCGGCGGTCAATGCGGAACTTCGCTGAGATACTCGGTGGAGTGGAACGCTGGCTCTTGCCGGCGGCCTGTCTGCTCTGTAGCGAGCCGATCCCCGAGCGGGGGCACGATGCCCTCATTTGCGATCTGTGCCGGCTGCGCTGGACGCCAGTCCCGAACCCGGTGTGCAACCGCTGTGGCCAACCGTCGTTTCGAGGGCTCGAGTGCCGGCTCTGCGCCGGATGGCCCGGGAGCCTGATTCGGGTCCGGAGTGCCGTCTGGCTGGAGGGCTCCGCCCGGAACGCGGTGCACCAGCTCAAGTACGAGGGCTGGAGCCGCGCCGCGGAGGCGATGGCGGAAGCGATGCGATGGCTGGAGCCATTGACTGCCCGGGCATCCTTGATTCCGATTCCACTCGGCGGCCGCCGTCAGCGGCTGAGGGGCTACAATCAGAGCGAGCGGATCGCGGCGGCGCTCGGCGCCCGGCTCGGCATCCCGGTCCCCGCTGGGCGGCTCCGGCGGACTCGAGAGACGCCAACCCAGACGGCGCTTACCCCCGAGGCACGGCACGCCAACGTGGCCGGGGCATTTCGAGCGGATGCGGTCCAGGGGCTCGATGTGGTGCTGGTGGACGACGTGTTTACCACCGGCGCCACGCTCGCGGCCGCGGCAGCGGCGCTAGCGGCCGCCGGCGCCAGGCGAGTAGAGGCGGTGACGTTCGCGCGTGCGGTTGTTGAGCTGGAGGTTGGCGGCTGGGAATCTAGAGTCTAGACCTTGACACCACGCTTGACGAGGAGCTCAATGGCAATCCGAGTAGGAATCAACGGCTTCGGCCGCATCGGCCGCAATGTGGTGCGGGCCGCCAAGGCGATGAACATCTCCGACCTCGAGTTCGTCGCGGTCAACGATCTCACCGACACCAAGACCCTGGCCCACTTGCTGAAGTACGACTCGGTGCACGGACGCTATCAGGGCGAGGTGGCGCCCAAGGCCGATTCTATCTCGGTGGACGGCCGGACGATCAAGGTGCTGTCGGAAAAGGACCCGGCCAAGCTCCCCTGGAAGGATCTCGGCGTGGAGCTGGTGCTCGAGTCCACCGGCCGGTTCACCGACCGCGATCAGGCCGCGCTGCACCTGAAGGGTGGGGCCAAGCGGGTCATCATCTCGGCCCCGGCCAAGCAGGAGGACGTCACCATCGTCTACGGGGTCAACC
>JBDTTD010000161.1:0-6123 GCA_039930805.1 Gemmatimonadales bacterium
CGGAGAACGCCAGGCTCGAGCCCGAGACGGTGAGCCACAAGGGTGCGGTTGGACTGATGCAGGTCATGCGCTTCCACGCCGGCGTGTTCGATTGCGATTCCGACGACCTGCTTCAGGTGGAAGCCAACATCTGCCACGGCGCCCGCGTGTTCGCCGGGTATCTCAAGCGAACCAAGGACGTGCGCTCGGCGCTCCTACGCTACAATGGCTGTATCCAAAGCAGGGCGACGCCGAGCTGCCGGCGATACCCCAGCAAAGTGCTTCGCGAAGCGGAGGACGTCCGCCAGCAGCTGCTACACTACCTGCCGCCCCAGCAGCTCAAGGCCCTCTCCGCCCGGCTGACGCCAACGCTGTAATACCGCACCCTACAGTCCCCCGAAAATTCGCTCCAGGACCTTCCCGACCTTGCGGCCGAGCTCCTCGAGCTGGTCCAGCAATGGCGCATGGTGGGTCCGGCACTCGCTGGCCGGCTCGGTACCGGCCTTGAACCACTCTCGCTGGGGGAGGGGGCACCATTCGTTCGCCAGCTCACCGTTGGAGGCATCAATGGTGCGCTCCACCAGGTCGGGCGGTGGATTCCACGATCCTGCCGGTGACCGCTCCCGCCAGCCGTCGAGATAGAACGCCGCCCACGCCGGCGCCGCGAGGCGACCCCCCGACGCCTTGGACGAGATCGGCCTGGGGGCGTCGTAGCCGAACCAGAACCCCGCGACCAGCGTCGGGGTGTAGCCGATGAACCAGACGTCGGTGCCGTTGTTGGTGGTACCGGTCTTTCCCGCCACCGGTCCCCGCACGCCCATCCTGCGCAGCACCTGACCGGTACCGCCATCCACGACCGACTGAAGCATGGAGGTGATCTGGAAGGCCTCCGCCGGACCGAGCACCTGCTCCGCCTGGGGCCGCGGCGCTTGCCACAACACGGTACCATCGGCCGCCTCGATCCGGCTCACGATCGAGGGCTGGATCCTGATGCCTCCGTTGGCAAAGGGGGCGTAGGCTGCCACCAGCTCCAGCGGTGTCACCTCGAGCGCGCCGAGCGCGAGGGATGGGACTGCGTCCATTCGGCTCTCTATGCCCGAGCGGTGAGCCATGGCTACCACGCGCTCTTCTCCCACGGCCCGGCTCAGCCGCACCGTCGCGGCATTGGCCGAGCGCATCAGGGCCCTTCGGAGCGTCAGCGGGCCCCCATATTCACCGCCGAAGTTTTCCGGGCGCCAGATCCTTCCCACGTCCTCTATCTCGACCGGCGAGTCATCGAGAATGGTGGCTGGACTGTAGCCGGCAGCGAGGGCCGCGGCGTAGACGAACGGCTTGAAGGCCGATCCCGGTTGCCGCCGGGCGGCGAGCGCCCGATTGAAGCCTCGGCGAACCGACCGGCGTCCTCCAACCAGGGCCCGGATCTCTCCGGTGCGGGGGTCCAACGCCACTAGCGCCCCTTCGATCTCCGCCCCGGTGGCCGAGCGTGCGGCCTGCCGCTGTATGGCGGCTCCCTGAATCCGGAGGGCACGCTCTCCCGCTTGCTGGGCCCCGGCATCGAGCGTCGAGTAAACGATAAGGTCTCCCGCGGTGGCGGCGGTTCTGCCCAGCACCGAGTCGACGGCCTCGCGAACCGGATCGAGCGCGTATGACTGATTACTGGTTGGATGCCATTCCGCGGGCGCCAAACGGAGCGGCTCTTGCTTCGCCCGCGCGGCGACATCGGGGGTGATGTAGCCCTCCTGCGCCATGAGCGACAGGACCAGGTCGCGCCGCGCTCGCGCCCGGTCGGGGTGGCGGCGGGGAGCGTACATCGACGGACCCTTCGCCAGGGCGGCCAGCGCGGCCGCCTCCGCCAGCGTGAGCCGGAGAACGCTCTTGCCGAACAGGTCACGGCTGGCGGCCTCGACACCGTAGGTGCCGTTACCGAGGTAGATGATGTTGAGGTAGGTCTCGAGAATCTGCTGCTTGGTGAGGGTCCGCTCCAATCGCCGTGCCAGCTCCAGCTCGATCAGCTTGCGGCGCAGGCTGCGCTCGTTCGAGAGGTGGGGCAGGAAGGCGTTCCGAACCACCTGCATGGTGATGGTGCTGAACCCCTCGCGGACGCCAACCTCGGAGACGTTGCGAACCAGCGCGCGCCCGGCACTCCGCCAATCGACGCCGCCATGGTAGTAGAAGCGCCGATCCTCGGTAGCAATAAAGGCCGCGCGGACCGACCGGGGTACGCTGTTGACCGGCACGTTGACGCGGCGCACGTAACTGAGACGGCCGAGCAGCTTCCCTGAGCGGTCCAGTACCCGGCTGCCTTCGCTGGGCTGGAATGCCTGAATCTGCGCCGTCGAGGGGCAGCCGTAGAAACCGCAGGTGCCCACCCACGCGATCAGCACCAGGCCGAAGGCCAACCCGAACACCAGGAGCAGCAATCCCAGGCGGCGCCACCGCCGCTCGCCTTGCGCCAGCCACTCGATCGGTCTTCGCCAGTCGATCATTGTCCTCGGCTACGGATAGAGAAACGGCCCCGAATCCCGGGGCCGTTCACTGGTGGGCCGCTGGACCACCGGCTCAGCTTGCCTGGGGGCCCTCATCAGACGGTGAGGCGCCCGCGCGGGTTTCGGACCGGCCCTCGTTCCCCTCCCGCCGGCCACGGGTTCCGCCACGCTGGAACCGATCCCACTGGTCGGTGGCGCGACGTCCTACATCCGCGGCCACATCGTGCACTCGGTCGCGAGCGATGGCCGTGCGGTCGCTCGTGAGGAAATAAGTCGCGGCTAGTCCTGCGGCCAGCGCCAGCAGCTTGCCGAGTGAGCCCGAGTCCTCTTCCTCTCTGAATTCGAGATCGCGAATCCGGTGCTTCGCCTTCTTCCAGCGATCTTCAACGTCCTCCCACTCGTCTCCCGCGTCCTCGCGCAACTTCTCCAGCCGTTCCTTGACGCGCTTGCGTGCCTTGGTGCTCACATCCTGTACCTCTTCCAGACCATCACCCATGCCCTCACCCAGTGCGGCGAGCCGCTTCAGGAGGAGCTTGCGGGTCTTGGTTCCGGGCTGTGGGGCGGCGAGCAGGCCAACACCTACTCCTAGAAGCGCCGCCACGAACAGGGATCCCGCACCGGGACCTCTCCGGCTGCTGTCTTCGGACCACGCGTTCGTTGGATCGTTGCCTTTGCCGTGCGGTGTGATCATGAACCCCTCCCATCGCCACCCGGCAGGGGGCGAGTTCTCGCTGAAATCGGTCAAAACGGCGTTCGGGACCTGCCGGTCCGAAACGGGGCGCATCGGACTCTAATCGATTGAGCCGAGGAAGGAAACATCTTGCATTACACCACCGACGGTCGAAAAACGCACCTCAATCCGAGGAACCTCGGGCCTGAGGGAAGAGCGACCAGGCCCCGATCAGAGCCGCGCGCTGGCCGGCTGGAGATCGATAACGTGTTACCACGGATGATGTTAGATGGCTCCGGCGAGGCATACCCAAGCCTGGATCCCGGGTCCGACTCAAATAAGCACGGATCTGGCTCCTCAGATTCGCGACACCCAAGCTCTACGACCCCCCGTCAGGGCTCCAGAACCCAGTCGAGTGTGTCCCATGTATCTCGTCGAACTCAGGCTCGGCAAAGAAGAGCTCTACCGCACCGGAGACGAACTGGCGCTAGCCATTCGCAACGGCGATGTGGACGCGCGCTCGCGCATCTACCATCGGGCCACCGCAAAGTGGATCTCGATCACGCTTCATCCCCAGTACAAAGCGATTGTGTCGGGACAAACGGACGAGCCGCTGGCTCGGCCCGCCCGCAAGGGCTGGGGCCTCTTTCCCGCCGGTCTGACGGGCCAGGGAGCGGAGATGTCCTCGTCGGATGCCGAGGCCGCCGGCGGAAGCGTGCGTCATCGCTGGAAGCGACCGTCGGGACTCGGTCTGGCTGGTCTGCTGCTGCTCCTGGGTATTCAGCTTGCTTCTTCGGGTCCGCGTCCACCGTGGGCTGCCCACGGTAAGGCCGTGGCCGTCAAGCGTCATCTGGAGCCGAAGATTATCGAGAGCTCGCCGGTGGGTACCGAGCTGATCTCCCTCGCCAGCAGCACCACCGTCTGGCCGGCGACGGCGGAACCAGCCTCCAACACGATCAGTTTGCCTGCTGCAGTCGAAGTGGTGCCGGCGGTTCTGCCCCGGGCTCCCAGGCTGCGCGCCAAGGCTCTGCGTTCGGCATTGCAGCCCGATGACTTGCCTGCCAGGTCGGTGAAGGCCAACTCGGTCGAGGCCCTGCTCCGCGACTATGAGGCAGCCAGCGACGAGGTACGCGCCAGGCTCGAGGGAGGGCTGCGTGTGGCCCGGCTCAATCGCCTGTTCGCGCCTGGCCGGCTCAGCCCCGGTGGCGGCGTCACCGACACCCGGCTCAGCCTGGCGGGGGCGGTAAACTTTATCCGGGTCTACCGGCAACAGCAGGCGGCCGTCGAGAAGGTCTACCAGGATTCTGTGGATCAGCTCGCGAGGCTGCGTCGCTGGACCCAGAAGGATGTGCGCGAGTGGCACTCCCGGCCGGTTCGGAAGGAGCCGGCAACGCTGGAGCTCGTCAGCGAGTCGCTGGTCGCCGGCATCGATAGTATTCTCGGGGTGCTGGATGCCCAGGCCGGCACATACAAGGTAAGAGGCACCGCGATTGCGTTCGAGGATCCGGCCGCCAGCCAGGCGTACGCCGCGCTCAGAAGCCGGATCAAAGAGCAGATCGATGCTGCGGTGGCCGCCGGTGCCGCTACCACTCCGGGCCCGACCAGTCTGTTGCTTCAGGCGATTGGAACGAGCACGCTACCGCGGGAGACGTGAGCCGACGGCTTCATTCCGCGCGATCAGTCCCGGAGTTTCCGCCATCGCCCGTTCGGCCAGCGCCAGCTCGCCGCGGGCGATAAGCGTATCGAGCGCCTCGAGAGGAGACACACCGGAACGTCGGGGACCGTGGTGATCGGTGGCCAGAAGGTCCACCAGGCCCTGCTCGATCATCTTCCAGGCCAGGCGCTCCGAGCCGGGGCTCGAGCGGTTGTAGTGGCCGGTGAGGCTTCCGACATTGACTTGAAGCAGGGCACCGAGCTCTTGCCAGGTTCGCATCACTTCAAGCGGGTTGTGTCCGTCGAGGTAGTGGTAGCGCTCCGGGTGGGCGACGATGATTTGGCGTCCTGATTCCCGGACCTCACGAACGACGTCGTTGTGGCTCCCCTGAAGTTCGAACCCGAACTCCACCAGCAGAAACCTCCCGCCTGCCAGTCCGACATCGCTCCGGCCTACGATCCGCCGGGCTGCGATTGCGTCCGGGGCCAGGATTTCCTGCCCAAGGGCAATCGAAGGCAGCGCGTCGTGGCCGGCCCAGGCGGCTGAGAGCTCGTCGAACGCCCGGCGGTGCCGCTCCAGCTCTCGGTCGATGGCTGCCTCGCCGTCGAGGTATGGGACCAGGAGATGCGGGGTTGTCACTACCACCCGGACCCCCTCACGATAGAGCCCAGCCAGGGCGGCAATCGATTCTGCCACGTTGACGGTGCCGTCATCCACTCCGGGCACGAGATGACTGTGGAGGTCTACGATGGAGAGCGGTGGGTAGCTTGGGTCGGTCATAATGCCGTCTCTAAGGCAACGATCGGGCCAGCCGCCCGGTTCCTGGGCTCGGCCCTGATTACCTCCGGCTCCGTCACTATACTTCTTTACCCTTGTTGCCGGTCATTTTAGCAGCGGAGCCGCCGTTTGCAGACTGCCCGCCGTACTCATGGTTTCCGCGAGTCGGTCATTCGAGGCATGACCCGCCTGGCGCGGGAGTATCGCTCGATCAACCTCGCGCAGGGATTCCCCAACTTTCCAGCGCCCGACCTGCTGAAGGACGCGGCCGCCCGGGCCATTCACGACGATATCAACCAGTACGCCATTACCTGGGGTGCGCAGCGACTCCGGGATGCGCTGGCCCGGAAATACCACGCTTGGTACGGGCTCGAAGTGGATCCCGAGCGTGAGATCACCGTTACCTGCGGCGCCACGGAAGCGATGATTGCCACGCTGCTGGCGGTGGTGAACTCGGGAGACGAAGTGATCGTCTTCGAGCCGTTCTATGAGAACTACGGGCCGGACACCATCCTGGCCGACGCCAAGCCGGTGTACGTACCCCTCGAGCCCGGCCT